>DCDI01000228.1:0-4457 GCA_002316345.1 Phyllobacteriaceae bacterium UBA1059
CGCGGCGTTCCCCGTGCGCGGCGTGCAATTTCCAGCGCGCCGGCATCATCGATCGGCAGGCCCATCAGCCGCGCACCGCGCCGCACGATCAGTTCCAGCTCATCCACCGTGTAAAAATTGAGCCGCACCGGAATGCCGAACCGATCGCGTAATGGCGTCGTCAGCAGCCCAAGCCGCGTGGTCGCGGCCACCAGCGTGAACTTTGCCAGGTCGATCTTCACCGAGCGCGCGGCCGGCCCTTCGCCGATGATGAGATCGAGCTGGAAATCCTCCATCGCCGGATAAAGGATTTCCTCCACCGCCGGGCTGAGGCGATGGATCTCGTCGATAAACAACACGTCGCGATCTTCGAGATTGGTCAGCAGTGCCGCAAGATCACCCGCCTTGGCGATAACCGGCCCGGAGGTCGAGCGGAAATTGACGCCCAGTTCGCGCGCCATGATCTGCGCCAGCGTGGTTTTGCCGAGACCGGGCGGTCCCACGAATAGCACATGGTCCAGCGCCTCGCCGCGACCCCGCGCGGCCTCGATGAAGACCTTGAGGTTGGCACGCGCGGCAGCCTGGCCGACGAAATCGTCCAGCACTTGCGGCCGCAAGGAGGCATCAACATCCTCGCTGCGCTTTTCGGGCGTGATCAAACGCGGTGCGTCGCTCATAAAACCAAACTCAACGCGCCAGTTCCTTCAAGCCGAGCCGGATCAGCTTGGCCGAATCCGCACCCTCGCCCGCTTCCTTCAAGGCCGCCGCAACCGCATTGGCCGCGATGTCGCGGGAATAGCCGAGATTGGTCAGCGCCGAAACGGCATCGGCAACGGGTGTGGGCGCCACGCCCTCGCCCAGTTCCTGCTTCAGCCCGATCGTACCGGTGGCTTCGCCCGCAAAGGCTGGAGCCTTGGTCTTCAACTCGGTCACGATCCGCTCGGCCACCTTCTTGCCGACACCCGGCGCGCGCGACACCATGGTGATGTCCCGCAGTGCAATGGCATTGGCGAGTTCGGACGTCGTCAGCGTCGAAAGCACGGCCAGCGCCACCTTCGCACCCACGCTTTGCACCGATTGCAGCAGCCGGAACCATTCGCGCTCGAGATGGGTGCGGAAGCCGTAAAGCCGGATCATGTCCTCGCGCACATAGGTCTCGATAAACAGCGAAACCGCTTCACCTGGCCCGGGCAAGGCGCCCAGCGTGCGTGCCGAACAGAAAGCGACATAACCGACACCGCCGACATCGATGACGCAATGATCCTCGCCGATCTCGTCCAGGAGGCCCTTGAGCTTACCGATCATGGATGCGTGTCCGGTGCAATGAGGTCGAGGTCGGGGAAATAGGTGCGGTAGCGCCGTGCATCACATGTCAGAAGCCGGTGGCCGGCAACAAGCGCGTGGGCGCCGATAAGAAAGTCCGGCAATGTCTTTTCCCGAGTTCCGCCACGCGCTTTGTAGGTTCGGTGTGCAAGACCTGCAGAATAGGCCGCTTCAAACGGGAAGTCCTCCCGCTTCGGCTTCAGCCATTGCAGCTTTCTCCAAAGCTGCTCTTCGCTGATGCCCGGCGTCGCAAACTCCGCCCACACGATTGCGCTCAAAACGATCGGCCCATCTCGCATGGCTTGTTCCAGCAAATCAGCGGACGAAGCCTGGATCTGCCCGCTCCCAAAGAGATCGATCAGGATATTGGTATCAATAAGGGTCGAGGTCTTCATAGGGTCCGCGCAACCAATCCACGAAGTCCTTGCCGTCCATCCCGTTCGTGTCGATCGTCCCGCGCACGGACTGGAACCATTGCTGGAACTCACGGGCTTGCACGTCGGGGTTTGCACGCTCGGTCTGTCTCACCAGACGCACCCCATCTTGATCCTCGACGAACTCGACCTCGCTGCCCTCCTCGATCCCCAAACGATCGCGGATCGGCTTCGGGATCGTCACCTGGCCCTTTGATGTCACACGCATGGTAATACCTCGCCGGTATTACCTACCCCCTCGACCAGAACAAGTCAAGAACATCTAAGAAGCAGCAGCCAGCGGAATGCGCCGCGTCACCACCCGATGGTGCGCATGGCAGATGGCGATCGCAAGCGCGTCGGCGGAATCCGCGCCATTGTAAACGGCCTTCGGCATCAGCACCTTCACCATCATCTGGATCTGCTTCTTGTCGCCGTGACCGACGCCGATCACCGCCTTCTTCACGGCGTTGGGCGTATATTCCGCAACTGCTAAACCCGCCCGTGCCGGAACCAGCAAGGCAATGCCACGTGCCTGGCCGAGCTTCAAGGTGGAGGTCGGGTTGACGTTGACGAACGTATGCTCGACCGCCGCTTCTTCCGGCGAAAACTGCTGGAGAATTGCAGCCAGCCCGTCATGCAGCTGGCACAAGCGCTCGGCCAGGCTGCAGGTGTCGTCGGACTGGATCGTGCCAGCCGCGATGAAGCGTAGACTGTTGCCGGCGCTTTCGATCACGCCCCAGCCTGTACGGCGGAGGCCGGGATCGATGCCGATGATGCGAATCGCTGTTGCCATGGCAGAAGCCATAGCACGTTCGCATTGTGTTCCGGGTTAACGCTTAGTGGGCGAACGCCGTTTTCAGAAGAAGGATCTGCTCGGATACCGGATTGTCGTTGGCGCGCGCAGCCAGGCTGGGATGACCCAAACCGTAGATCTCGTCATCCATGCGCCGCACCCGGGTTTGCAGGGACAGCGAGCGTTCCACCAGATCGCGGAAGGAGCGCGGCAGGTCGGCAAACAAGGGCGCTTCGTTGCAGGCCGATGCCGTATCCAGCCGCACCTTGGCCTTTTCGGCCGAAACCTGGTCGCGCGTCATCTCGCCGGAATTGGCGGCGCGCTGCAAAAGCAGCCAGGATGCGATCTGCATCAGGCGCGTCGTGAGCCGCATGGATTCGGCGGCGTAGAGCATGGAGACGTCGCGGTTGAGCACCTTGGCTTCAACCCGCCCCGGACCATCGAGGTAAGCGGCAGCCTGTTCAACCAGGCCCATGCCCTCGTCATAGATCATCTGAAACAAAGGTGAGAGTATGCGCCGCTCCGCCAGGTTGACGGGAACGTTCCGTTCCGCTTCGCTCATCAAGGACTCCTGGGACTCACACACTCGCGCAATCGACGCCACAGCGGACTATTGGTTCCACCACGTCGTGCGAATGGAGAGTGCAATCCTCTCCACTGCAAAGCAAGCACATGTTTAACAGAAGGTTAACGGCGGGATTGGGGCCGCAGCAGACGAGACGTCCTTTGTGCACAGCCCACGCCAAAAAAAAGAGCCGCGGGAAAGCGGCTCTCAGGAGTTAACAGGGAGGCGTCAAACAAAGTGGCTGCACCACTCGGTCAAATCCAGGATCGCTGGATGCCCACAGTAAGCACCTGTAAACCTTAATGAAGCGTTAAGAAGTCCCACTCTGTTCAAGACGCACCGGCTGCGCTAGGCGTGCCCCACTCGCACCATGATCTCCTGAGATAGCCAATCCATGTCCAGAACCGCTTTGCCCGATCGCTGCCGCCTTGTTCTGATTGCGCCTGTTGAAGGCGAGATCGGCGACTGCACGGCCAAGGTAAAAAGCGCACTGTCGGGCGGCGATGTCGCGTCGCTCATCATTCCCGTCGGCAGCCGCGATGAAGCCAGCCTGCAGAAGCTTGGCGAAGCGCTTCTTCCGCTGGCGCAGGAAAAAGGCGTCGCGGTGATGATCGAGAACGACACCCGCATCGCCGGCCGCATCAAGGCCGATGGCGTGCATCTGAAAACCAACCCCGCCGATCTCGCCGAACAGATCGAGCATCTCGACGGCCGTCTGATGGTGGGCGCCGGCGGCATCAAGACGCGCGATGAAGCGCTGGATCTCGGTGAAGCCCAGCCGGATTACGTGTTTTTCGGCCGCTTCGGCTACGACAACAAGCCGGAAGCCCACAGCCGCAATCTGAAGCTCGCCGAATGGTGGTCGGAGATGATTGCGCTGCCCTGCATCGTGCTCGGCGGCACCGACATCGCATCGGCGCTCGCGGTGGCTGAAACCGGCGCCGATTTCGTGGCTCTATCCGCGGCCGTCTTCGATGGCGCGAATGGCACGCCGGCTGATGCCGTTGCCGCAGTCAACGCGCTGCTCGAACAATCCGCCCCACGCTTCACCGAATAGATCCGGTTCGAACCCGATGTCGCACGCGTTTCGCATCCTGCTTCTGTTTCTTGCCTGCCTCACCGCTTTGCCGGCGGCGGCACAAGGACCGGATGGCGACCGTCCCGGTGCGCCGAAGGTGGAAGAGGCGCTACCTCGGCGCTTCGGCCAGCGGGCGCCCGATGAAGCCTTCGGCGCCTATCAGCGCGGCCTTTATGTCACCGCCCGCAATCTCGCCGAACCGCGCGCCGAGCTTGGCGATTCCGCGGCGCAGGTGCTGATCGCGGAGATTTACTCGCGCGGCCTCGGCGTCAAGCGCGACGAGGCGGAAGCCGCCAAATGGTA
>DCDI01000228.1:4682-4917 GCA_002316345.1 Phyllobacteriaceae bacterium UBA1059
CAACGGCCTTGGCGGCCGAACCGCCGATGAAGCCATGGCGCGCAGCTTTCTGGAACGCGCCGCCCGGCAGAACTATGATACCGCACAGCTCGAATATGCCAGCTGGCTGATTGCCGGTCGCGGCGGCAAGCGCGATGCGGTCGCCGGCTTTGCCTGGATGAAGCGCGCGGCCGAAGGCGGCAATGTCGCGGCGCGCAATCGTCTTGCCAAGCTCTACGTCGCCGGCATCGGCGTC
>DCDI01000175.1:0-3225 GCA_002316345.1 Phyllobacteriaceae bacterium UBA1059
AGCTGCACATCGGCGCGGCCCTGACGCGGTGCCGGAGCCTGACGCTCGAACAAGCCGTTGAGAAGCGCCAGTTCCTGTCCGGCAGCGGTGGTGTGCGCGGAAGCGGGAGAGCGGCCCGTCAGCGCCGATGCCGGCGCCGCTGACAACAGCAGCGGCACGGCCATGAGCCCGAGAACCAGTTTGCCTTTGAAGGTCTTTGCTAAAATCATCCGTGTCTCTCGATCGATCAATCCGGCCGTTGGAGAACCGTTGCTTTGCAGGTTGGAGATGAGCTGCACCCGGGACTTCGGCCAAATTTTGGTGGCAGATGGGGTTGGAACCGCATGACAGCAAAAAGGCGATCCGAGGACCGCCTTTTCACCTGTTCATGCGGCATTAATGCGACAATCAGCTGCCGGCGCCGTTGAGCACGGTGGCGGCGCGACGGTTCTGCGACCAGCAGGAAATGTCGTCGCAAACAGCAACCGGACGTTCCTTGCCGTAGGAGATGGTGCGGATGCGGTTGGACGGAACGCCGCGCGACGCGAGGAAGTCACGGGCAGCTGCAGCGCGACGGGCGCCGAGTGCCAGGTTGTACTCGCGGGTGCCGCGCTCGTCGGAGTGACCTTCGACGGTGATCGCGTAGCTGGAATACTGCTGCAGCCACTGTGCCTGACGCGACAGGGTCTGCTGGGCATCAGCGCGGATGGCCGAGGAGTCGGTGTCGAAGAAGATGCGGTCGCCGACATTGACCGTGAAGTCCTGGCTTGAACCCGGCGTTGCCGCGCCAGCACCGCGTCCGCCATTGAGGCCGAGCTCGGAGCTGCTGTTGGGCAAGTTGTTCTTCTTGTTGGCGCAGCCGGCAACCGCCAGCGTTGCAAGCAAAGCGATAGCGACCGGGTTGCGGGTAATTGCTGCGATACGGCGCATCGCCATCTCCTAAGCATTTGAGTGAATTCGTTGAGGTCGAAGTAACCACGTTTGGGTTAATGCTGATTCAACGAACAAGGTTAATTATCTGTTTCTGCCGTGTAACTGAATGCGTTGCCGGCGGAAACGACCTATGCGAATCGCCCGGCATACCTGCCGCAATGCGGCGCAAAGGTGACAAAAAGAAGGAGGCCCCGAAGGAGCCTCCATCCCAAGATCAGTACGGACCGCTCCGATCATTCCAAAAGCGGCGACCAGGCCGGGTCGGAACCGAAGCCCGACGTCGGGATTGGCTGCTCGTTGCGACCGGTCAGATCGACCGAATAAAGCTTTGGTCCACCCGAGCTTTCTCGGAAGAACATCAACACACGGCCATTCGGTGCCCACGTCGGGCCTTCCTGCAGATGCCCAGACGACAGGATGCGCTCGCCTGAACCATCGGTGCGCATCACACCGATCTGGAAGTCACCGCCGGTCTGCTTGGTGAAGGCGATCAAATCGCCACGCGGCGACCAGACCGGCGTGGAATAGCTGCCGCCGCCGAACGAAATGCGGGTCGCGCCCGAACCGTCCGCACCCATCGCATAGATCTGCGGCTGGCCGCCGCGATCCGACGTGAATACGACCTTGGAGCCATCCGGCGAATAGGACGGCGAAGTGTCGATCGCGTTGGAATTGGTCAGGCGCATCGTGTTGCGGCTGCGCAGATCCATGGTGAAGATGTTGGAGTTACCATCGTCGCGCAGCAGGCTCATGATGACCTTCTGGCCATCGGGCGAAAAGCGCGGCGCAAAGGTCATGCCGGGGAAGTTGCCGACAAGCTCGCGCTGTCCCGTTTCGATCTGCAGCAGGTACACCTGCGGCTGACCGCTTTCATAAGACATGTAGGTGATTTCCTGGCGCGTCGGCGAAAAGCGCGGCGTCAGGGCGATGGTCTTGCCATCCGACAGGAAGCGCTTGTTGGCGCCGTCCTGGTCCATGATGGCCAGACGCTTCACGCGCTGGGTCTTTGAGCCCGCTTCGTCGATGTAAACGACGCGCGTGTCGAAATAGCCCTTCTCGCCGGTCAGCGCCTCATAGATCGCATCGGCGATGATATGAGCGACGCGGCGCGAATTCTGCGGGTTGGCGAAGAACTGCTCGCCCGTGATCTGTTTGTTGCCAAACGTGTCCCAAAGACGGAACTCGGCGCGCAAACGGCCATCACCTTCCTTGGTCACGCGGCCTGTGACGATCGCCTGCGCATTGATGACCTGCCAGTCCTGGAAGCGCGGCGCGACATCCGGATTGGAGATCTTTTCGATAAAGGCCGACTTGGCGATTGGCGCAAACAGGCCGGAGCGCTTCAGATCCGCCGTCACGATCGACGAGATCTCCGCACCCATCGCATCGGCCGACACGAAGTCGGTGATGGCGATCGGCAGAGGCGCGACATTGCCCTTGTTGACGTCGATGACGAGCTGGGCATGGGCCGGTGCCACAACAAAGCCCGCGCTCATGGCGACAGTGGCAACAGCGAAAAGAACTCTGAGTTTTCGGATCATTCCATCCAGCCTCTTGGTCTCATGGTCGGGAGCGGTCCTGGCCTCGAAGGTCAGAACATCTCGCTCGGATCGAAATTAACAACGACGCCGCTGGCCCAAACTTCGGCCTTGCTGGCGGGAACCTGCAGCCCTTCGGCGTTGCACTTCTGAACGGCGCGAACAGCACTGCGGTCGAAAGCGGAATTGCCGCTCGACGTATCCACCACCGGCTCGCCATCGAGCTTGCCGGTCGGATCGAGGCGGAAGCGCACGCTCACGCGCATGGACTCGACGCCTTCGGCACCGGCCGGGATCGACCAGCAGCCAGCCAACTGGCTCGACAATGCGCCCATCTCGCTTTGCGACAGCTTCGCGCCCGTGGTCTGCTTGCCGCCGAGCGAAGCGGTTTCGGTGGAACGCTTGGCGCCACCGCCTTGCGCGGCAGCCTTGTTCAGGAGCGCCGCAACCTCATCCGCATCGAAGGTCTTTTCTTCCGACTTCGGCTTCGAAGACGCGGCCGTTTCCTTCGGCTTGTCGGGCTTCTTGGCTTCTTCCGGCTTCTTCTTTTCCGGCTCTTTCGGCTTTTCCTCGACCTTGGCGGTTTGCACCGGCTTCGGCGGCTCGGGCTGTGGACGTGTCTGCGGTGCCGGCGCGCTGGTTGGCAGCGGCAAGGCTTCCGCCTGCGGGGCCGGTTCCGGCTTTTCCGGCGCAGGCTCGGGCTTCACCACGGGCTCAGGCGCGGGTGTGGGTTCCGGCGTCGGTGCAGGTGTCGGCTCGGGCGCCGGTGTTGGGT
>DCDI01000175.1:3356-8401 GCA_002316345.1 Phyllobacteriaceae bacterium UBA1059
GGGCGCAGGCGGTTGCGCGGCGGCCGTTTCGACTTCGCGCTTGGCGGGCTTGTCGGTCGGAGGCGTCGAAAGGTCGGCATCGTTGTCGCCGACATTCTGCGCTTCGGCCATCGTTTCAGGCCGCGTGGTGGGAACAGGCGCCGGCTTTTCGGAAACCGGTGCTTCCTTGTCGCCCTTCACGCTTTCGGCAAATTCGGCCATCGGCACGATATCGACCGGAAAAGACTCCTGCGAACCGGCGTCAAGCGGCGCAGGCGCCGACAGCGTCAGCAGGCCAATGCCAAGCGCTGCCGCATGCAGAACTACCGATGTGGTGAGCCCCGCCTTCATGTCCATCTCAGTTCGTCTGGTCCGGCAGCGTCACGAGGCCGAGATTGCGATAGCCGGCTGCGTTGATACGCGCCATCACCTGCATCACCATGCCGTAATCCGCCGACTTGTCGCCGCGCACGAAGATGCGTTCTTCATAGCCGGTCTGCGCGATCGCCTGAAGCTTGGCCACGATCTCTTCCGCCGGAATCTCGGTTTCCTGCAGATAAACCTGGCCGGCCTGGTTCACGGTCACCGTGATCGGCTGCGTATCGGCATTCAGCGCCTTGGCCTGCGTTTCCGGCATGTCGATCGGCACGCCGACAGTCAGCATGGGTGCTGCAACCATGAAGATGATGAGGAGCACGAGCATCACGTCCACCATCGGCGTGACGTTGATCTCGGACATCACGCCATGCTTGCGGCCACGGCGGCGACGACCGCCCTTACCTGCACCCTGGCTGACTGACATACCCATCTGAGGATCACTCCTTGCGCTGCGCTTGGGCCTTAGGCCGCTGCACGCTGCACGACCTTTTCATCGATTTGGCGCGAAAGGAGGGCAGAGAACTCGTCCGAAAAGCCTTCCATGCGGCTGGAAAGCTTGGCGGCATCGGTGGAGAGCTTGTTGTAGGCGATAACCGCCGGAATAGCGGCAACGAGGCCGATCGCGGTTGCCAGCAGCGCTTCGGCAATACCCGGCGCCACAACTGCGAGGTTGGTGGAGCTCGATCCGGCAATGGCCTGGAACGAGGTCATGATGCCCACAACCGTACCGAACAGGCCAACGAACGGGGCGGCCGAGCCCACGGTGGCGAGGAAGCTCAAGCGGCCCTCAAGGCGCTCCATTTCGCGGGTCAGGGCAAGGTCCATCGCCTTGTCGATGCGGTTCTGCAGGCCGATCGGCGAACGGGCGCCCTTCTCAAAGCTCTTCTTCCATTCGCGCATGGCGGCCACGAAGATCGCGCCCATGCCCATCGTGTTCTTGTCCGAAAGGCTGCGATAAAGCTCTTCCAGCGACTGGCCCGACCAGAAGGTCTGTTCGAAGCGGTTCAACGCCGCGCGCATGCGGTTGAACGAGATGACCTTGTCCACCACGATGGCCCAGGTCCAGACCGAGGCCACCAACAAACCGATCATCACGAATTTGACGATCCAGCCGGCCTGCCAGAACAGACCCCAGATCGACATATCATGGGCTGTCGCAGCCAATGGCAACGTTTCCATCTCAACAGATCCTTGATCGAAACGGGTTGTGAAACACCCTCGCGCTGCGCCTGACTTGTCCGCCGACAAAGCCGAACCTGCATTTTCACGCTTGTTTCGGCTTCTCTCGGCAAATCTTGGTCAAACGAAGGCGCGTCGAAATCCTCTAATCATCCAGCTTTCGTTGATGAAGCAGTAAGGTTAAGGATCGGTAACGATGAAACTCAGGCGGGCTCGTCCGGCTGAAAAGCGTCGATCCATTCCCTCGGAAATCGCCGTGGTCGGCCATCTGGCCCGAGCACCGCAGCCTGCACCTTGGCCTGCACCAGCACTGTGGCGCCGCGCTTGATGACCTGCGCCATGGTGATGCGCGCGCCCGAAATCGCCTGCGTGCGGGTTTCGATCGTCAGCACATCGTCGATCCGCGCCGGCGAGCGCCAGTCAATCTCCATGCGCGTTACCACCCAGATCAGCGCCTCGCCGTGCTGACCTGCGGCGAGTTCCTTGTGATGCACGCCGGCTAGCCGCAGATAATCGGACCGCCCGCGCTCAAAGAATTCAAGGTAGCGGCCATGGTAAACCACGCCGGAAAAATCCGTGTCCGCGAAGTAAACGCGCGCTTCCAGGCTATGCCCGCCGGGAAACAGCGTGCCCGCCAGCCCGACGCTCGGGTTCACTTGGGCGGCGGCGGCGTCGAATTCACCATGATCGGTCATGCGGTCTTTTCTCTGTGATCTCGAGCTGACATGACTTGCCGCATGGCACCATCATTTGTCTGGATCAAGACTTGCCTCCTCGCCGCCGGCCTTCTGCTGGCCGCGATCGCTCCCTCGCCGGCGGGCAGCTTTATGATGAAGCGCGGCATCAATCTCGACCAATGGGTCACCTGGCCCACCGAAGATCGCTGGCATGATGAAACGGCACTCCTTCCTTTCCCCGAATGGAAGCGCTTCGTTGGTCCAGACAAACTCGCACAGCTGAAAGCAGACGGTTTCGACTTCGTGCGCATGCCGATCGATCCCGCACCGTTTCTGTCGGCGAAGGCCGAAGCCCTGCATGACCGCCTGTTCGCGGAAGTGCTTGATGCCGTGCGCATGGTCAACGCAGCCGGGCTGAAGGTCATCGTCGATCTGCACCTGATCGAGCGTGACGACAATCCGGCCCACGGCATGTCCGGCGTGCTCGGCTCAACTGAGACCTTCGACCGCTACATCGAGCTTACCCGCCGCATGGGCCGCACGCTTGCAAACGAGGACCCGTCAAGTGTTGCGCTCGAACTGATGAACGAGCCCGGCACGGTGTGCGACGAGAACGGCAACGCCGACTGGCGCGACCGATTGCCAAAACTCTACGCCGCCGCCCGCTCGTCCGCCACCAAGCTCACCCTCGTTCTCACCGGCGGCTGTGCCGGGAATGCGGATGGCCTCGTCGCTATGGAAGCCAAGAACATTCCCGACGAGAACGTTATCTGGACCTTCCATTCCTACCAGCCCTTCCTCCTCACCCATCAGGGCGCGATGTGGGCCGGCGACTTCATCCGCTATGTCACCGGCCTCCCCTACCCGCTCGACGCGTCCACGGCAGAAACGCGCGACACCATCCGCAAGCGCATCGAAAACGAAGCCCCTCTTCATCGCCGCGCGGGCATGCTCGCTTATCTCGACGAGCAGCTGGCCGAACTGGACACGCCCGAAAAGCTCGACGCCGTGATCCAGCGCCCCTTCGACCAGGTGGCGGACTGGGCCAAACGCAATCGCGTGGCGCCCGATCGGATCCTGCTCGGCGAGTTCGGCATGATCCGACAGGAATACCAGAACCCCTTCATCATGCCCGCCGCCAGCCGCGCCACATATGCGAAAGACGTGATTGCGGCCGCGGAAAAGCATGATTTCGCCTGGGCCATATGGGGTTATGGCGGCGCCTTCGGCATAGTGGAAAGCTTTGGTGGCGAGGCCGCCGAGCCTGATGTTCTTCAGGTCATTCGCACTTTAGCAAAGTAAAACCCCTTCAAATCCGGTTCGGATCATCATAGGAATTCAGCAACGTCGCCACACGCGGACCGACGGGAGAGGGAATGCATATTCTAGTCGGCCTTGTCGGCCTGTTACTTGCCGTTGGTTACTGGTGGTATCGGATCCAGCACGCGCGCAAAGCCGGCAAGGAGATGACGACGGCGCTTTCCACCACGGCCAAGCGTTTGCGCGCTGATCATCAAGCCCATCTCGGCTCCGTCGCCCCCATGCTGCAGGTCGATGACACCGTCACGATCGCCGCCACGCTGATCCTTTCCATCGTCTGCGAAGGCAAGGACGTGCCGCAACGCGTCGAGTACCGGCTTGAAGAAGCGCTCTCCGAGGTTGCCGGTCCTGACCAGATCGAAACCGGCATGCGCGAGGCCAAGCGGCTTCAGCGCAAGACCACGCGCGTCATGGACGTGATCCAGATCCTCGGCGCAACTTTGAGCGAACGCCTCACGGTCGCCGAGCGGCTGCGCTTTGTCGACATGGTGCAGAACGTCTTTTCCGCCAGCCCGCATCGGCCGGCCCACACCGCCAACCGGATCGTCGCGTTGCGCGAAGCACTCGGCCTCACAGAAGCCCAGCCCTGAGGCGCCATTCCCCACCACCAACAGCTTACCGCAGAGGACTTCGATGCATATTCTGATCGCGATCGTTGGTATCGTCGCCGCAGCCGCGTTCTGGTGGTACCGCATTCAATATATGGGCAAGGCCGCCGGCGAAGTGGCGGATGCGATCGGCCATGTGCGCGGCAATATCCGGCGCAACGCCATGCGGAAGAAGTCCGCGATTTCTCCGGTCACGGCCATCGATGATCCGGTGGTCGCGGCCGCCACCGTCATCCTCGCCATCGCCGCCGAAGACGCCCTGATCTCCGATGAGCTGGAAGAACGGTTGCGCCTCGAAATCGCGACCATCGCCGGATCCGACCGCCAGGTCGACGAGGCCGTGGTTTACGCGAAGTGGGCCACCAACCAGGTCGCCGACGTGCCGATCGTGATCGACAAGGCCGCAGCGCTCCTCAAGGACAAGCTCAGCGAGCATGAAAAGGAACAGCTGATCGGCATGGTCCAGAGCGTCACCCTGCGCGAGGATCGGCATCACATGTTCGATCGCCGCATCGAACTCCTGCGCCGCAAGCTCGGTTTGATCGTGCGCGACTGATCAGTCTTCCTCCTGGAAGAGCGCGATCTGCTGTTGTGCAAGATCGCGCGGCGCTTCCAGCCCGAGATGCTTCCAGGCATTGGCCGTCAACACGCGCCCGCGCGGGGTGCGCTGGATGAAGCCCTGCTGGATCAGGAAGGGCTCGATGATGTCCTCGATCGCATCGCGCGGCTCGAACAGTCCCGCCGCGATCGTCTCGATCCCCACCGGCCCACCGCCGAAATTGTTGGCGATCATCGTAAGGTAACGCCGGTCAAGCTGGTCCAGGCCGAGCGAATCCACATCGAGCCGCGACAGGGCGGCGTCGGCAATCTGCCGCGTGACCTTCTCCGCCTTCGCGACATCCGT
>DCDI01000245.1 GCA_002316345.1 Phyllobacteriaceae bacterium UBA1059
TCTGCGCCTGGATGGTCACGTCAAGCGCCGTAGTCGGCTCGTCGGCGATTAGGATGTCGGGATCATTGGCGAGCGCCATGGCGATCATCACACGCTGGCGCTGGCCGCCTGAAAGCTCGTGCGGATAGGAATCGATGCGCCGCTCCGGTTCAGGAATGCCGACCAGCGTCAGCAGCTCGATCGCCCGCTTGTGCGCTTGGCTGCGGCTCAAACGGCGGTGATGGATGATCGGCTCGGCCAGCTGACGGCCGATCCGGTACAGCGGGTCGAGCGAGGTCATCGGCTCCTGGAAGATCATGGTGACGTCGTTGCCGCGTACCTTGCGCAAGGCGGCTTCATCGGCCGACAGCAAATCAACGCCATCGAACAGGATCTGCCCGCTCGGATGACTGGCTGGCGGGTAGGGCAGCAGCTTCAGCACCGAAAGCGCCGATACCGACTTGCCCGACCCGGACTCGCCAACCAGCGCGACGGTCTCGACCTTGGCGATGTCGAAGGACACGTGATCCACGGCAAGGCTTTCGCGCCCGCCTTGGGTGAAGGCAACCGACAGATCGCGAACGGAAAGAAGCGGCTGGGTCACGTTTCTCACCGGAACGTCTTGCGCGGATCAAAGGCATCGCGCGTGGCCTCGCCGATGAAGATGAGCAGCGACAGCATGATGGACAGCACGAGGAAGCCCGAAATGCCGAGCCACGGCGCATTGAGGTTGCGCTGGCCCTGACGCAGCAATTCCCCCAGCGACGGCGAGCCGGGCGGCAGGCCAAGGCCGAGGAAGTCGAGCGAAGTCAGCGTCGTGATCGAGCTGTTGAGGATGAACGGCAGGAAGGTCAGCGTCGCGACCATGGCGTTGGGCAGGAGATGCCGCGTCATGATCGTGCGATTGCCGACGCCGAGCGCGCGTGCGGCATTCACATATTCGAAGTTGCGCGCCCGCAGGAACTCCGCGCGCACCACGCCCACAAAGGCCACCCAGGAAAACAGCAGCATGATGCCGAGCAGGATGAAGAAGCCCGGCGGCAGCACGGCCGCGATGATCAGGATGAGGTAGAGCACCGGAATGGACGACCAGATCTCGATGAAACGCTGCAGCAGCAGGTCGGTCCAGCCGCCGAAATACCCCTGCACGGCACCAGCCGAAACACCGATCACCGCCGATGCCAAGGTTAGCACCAGACCAAACAGCACCGAAATGCGGAAGCCGTAGATCACGCGTGACAGCACGTCGCGCGCGGAATCATCCGTGCCCAGCCAGTTCCAGTTGCCCAGCGTGCAGTTCGGATCGTCCACGCCCAGCGGATAGCGCGAGCAGCGCTCTTCCTTAGAATACATCCAGGAGGGCTTGGCAGGCGCCGCCGCCGGAATGTCGTTGTTGACGGTGTTGTAGGAATAGCGGATCGGCGGCCACAGCACCCAGCCATTGGCCTCAATCTCGTCGCTGATGGTCGGGTCTCGGTAGTCCGTTACGGCGTAAAAGCCGCCGAACTTCTCTTCCGGATAGTCCACCAGCACCGGCACCAGGATTTCGCCCTTGTAGGAGGCGAGGATGGGGCGGTCATTGGCGATGAATTCGGCGCCGAGCGACAGAACGAACAGGACCAGGAAGATCCAGAGCGACCAGTATCCACGCCGGTTTGCCTTGAAACTTTCCCACCGCCGGGCGTTCAACGGCGACAGCCACGGGCGCGATACGCGTTCGCGCACCTGTTCCACTTCGGCCTTGAGCTGGATTTCCGACATCAAACGTCCCGGCTCTCGAAGTCGATGCGCGGATCGATCCAGGTGTAAAGAAGATCCGAAAGCAGGCCGACCAGCAGCCCCACCAGCGAGAAGATGAAGAGCGTGGCGAACACCACGGGATAATCGCGGTCGATCACCGAGCGATATCCAAGCAGGCCAAGCCCATCGAGCGAGAAGATGTTCTCGATCAGCAGCGACCCCGTGAAGAAGGCCGAGATGAAGGCGCCGGGGAAGCCCGCAATCACGATCAGCATCGCATTGCGAAACACATGACCATAAAGCACCTGTCGCTCGGACAGGCCCTTCGCGCGCGCCGTGACCACATACTGCTTGCGGATTTCTTCCAGAAACGAGTTCTTGGTGAGCAGCGTCGTGGTGGCGAAGGCGGACAGCACCATCGCCGTCAACGGCAGCGCCAGATGCCAGAAGTAGTCGATGATCTTCATCGGCCACGACAACTGCGACCAGTTTTCAGAGGTCAGGCCGCGGAGCGGGAACCAGTCGAAAAACGATCCACCGGCAAACAACACCATCAGCAGGATCGCGAACAAAAAGCCGGGAATGGCATAGCCGATGATGACGATGCCGGAGGTCCAGACGTCAAAGCTCGACCCGTCTTTGACCGCCTTGCGGATCCCCAGCGGAATGGAGATCAGATAGGAAATCAGCGTGATCCAGAGCCCGAGCGAGATCGACACAGGCATCTTCTCGATGATCAGGTCGAGCACGGAAATATCGCGAAAGAAGCTTTCGCCGAAATCGAACCGCAGGTAGCTGCCCAGCATGCCGAAGAAGCGGGTGTACCACGGCTGATCGAAGCCGAACTGGGCTTCCAGCTGCTTGATGAAAGCGGGGTCGAGCCCCTGCGCACCGCGATATTGCGAACTCTCGCCCCCGCCGCCAGCCTGGCCATTATCGCCGCCACCGCCAGACAGCATGTCGCTGCCCTGGCCGGACAGCTTGGCGATGACTTGCTCGACCGGACCGCCGGGCGCGAACTGGATCACCAGGAAGGACACGGCCATGATGCCGAAGATGGTTGGAACCATCAGCAGCAATCGGCGCAGGATGTAAGCGCCCACTAGATCACCATCCTGAAATCAACTGGAGTGTGCTTCAACACCGATCCTGTCACGCCTTGCCGATCGCCTTGGCCTTCGCCGCGTCGACCCACCACAAGCGTTCCACGGGGAAGCCGTAATCGGGCTTCGGCTCCTTGAAGCCGAACATGTCCCAGAAGCTCGCCCGATGATTCGCCAGGTAATACTGTGGAATCCAATCGCGCCGCGCGCGCAAGACCCTGTCGAGCGCCCGCATCGCCACCACCAGCATCTCGCGAGTTTCCGCACGGCCCACGGCATCGACCAGCGCATCCACCGCCGGATCGGCAATCCCCGGCAGATTGCGCGAACCTTCCCTGTTGGCGGTCTTCGAATGGAAGAAGGTTTCCATTTCGTCGCGCGTCGGCGTGGCGGTGAAGCTGGCGGCAACGCTGATCATATCGAAGTCGAAGCTCGCTTGCCGCGCCTGGTATTGCGCGGGATCGACCAGCCGCACGGATGCATCGATGCCGATCGCGCGCATGTTCTCGACGAAGGGCGCATCGCGCCGCGCCAGGCCGTCATCATTGACCAGCATCTCCAGCGTCAGGCGCTCGCCTTCGCGGGCATGAAAAAAGCCGTCCCGCCGCTCGAACCCGGCATCTCCCAGCAGGCTTTGCGCGCGCGACAACAATGCGCGGTCGCGACCCGAACCGTTGGAACGCGGCTGCATGATCGGTTCGCCGAAAACGGTCGGCGGAAGCTGGCTGCGCAGCAGTTCCAGCAGCGCGAGTTCATCCCCCTGCGGAGGACCATCCGCGCCGAACTCGGAGCGTTCGAACAAGGAATCCGAACGACTATAGGCGTCGTAAAACAGGTTGCGGTTGGTCCACTCGAAGTCGAAGCAGAGCCCGATCGCCTCGCGCACGCGCGCATCCTTGAAGCGGTTGCGGCGCTGGTTCACGGCCCAGGCCTGCATTGACGGCCGCTTTTCCGCTGGGAACTCCCGCTTCACGACGCGGCCTTGGTTGATCGCCGGAAAATCATAGCCGGTCGCCCAAACGCGGCTCGTATATTCCTCGCGGAACAGGATCTCGCCCTTCTTGAACGCCTCGAACTCTGCCTGCCGTTCGCGGTAAAACTCGATGCGGATCCGGTCGAAGTGGTGCAGCCCCTTGTTCAACAGCAGATCGCGACCCCAATAGTCAGGCACGCGCTCATACTCGATCGTCTGACCGGCCTGCACGAGGCCGACCTTGTAGGGACCCGACCCCAGAAGCGCGGTCATCGCATCGCCATCGAAGCCGTTGCGGTCTTCGATATTGGCGCGCGACAGGATGGGGAAGGTGGCAACGGCCAGGATCGCGCGCGGCGACTGGTTGCCGTCAAACACGAGCCGCACCGTATCGGACGAGAGAACTTCTGCCGCACGCAAATCGACTAGCGGCAAGGCGAGGTCGGGATGCCCTTGATCCTTGAGCAGCATGTAGCTCGCCGCCACATCTTCGGGCGTGATCGGCGCGCCATCATGGAAGCGCGCTTGCGACCGCAGCTTGAACACCCAGCTGTTGCGGTCAGCCGCAATGGAAACGCTTTCGGCAACGAGGCCGTACAGGGTGTCCGGCTCATCCAGCGCCGGTCCCATGAGGGAATCGAAGCAAAGCTCCATGCGCGGCGGCGCGTCGCCGCGCAAAATGAAGCTGTTCAGCGTGTTGAAGGTCTGCGTGTTCTGGTTGAAGTACCAGGACGAGGGCGTGAAGTTGAACGTGCCCCCGTTTGGCGCCTCCGGCGACGCATAATCAAGCTGCGTGGCCTCCGGCGGATATTTCAGATCGCCAAAAGCCGACAATCCATGCAGCGGCGTGTCGGTCGGTGTGGCCGCAAACGCAACCCGACCCATTACGGGCGCGAGCGCGGCCGCCCCGGCCAGTGCCAGGAAAGAGCGCCGCGGAAGGGGAGGACCAAACCTCAATTCACGCTCCGGTATTTGGCCGCAAGAGCCTGTTCCTTGGCCGGATCGATCCACCAGGAGTCCGCATCCACGCCCATATACTCAGACTGCTTTTCCGGGATGCCGAACTTGTTCCAATAGGCGACCCACATATTGGGGCGGTGATATTGGGGCACGACATAATAGTTCCACAGGAGAACGCGATCGAGCGCCTTGGTGGCTGCCGTCAGGTCGTCGCGATCGGTTGAGAAGATGACTTTATCGATGAGGGCATCGATGACCGGGTTCTTGATACCCATCGTGTTGCGCGAGCCGGGCGTATCAGCGGCCTGGCTGCTCCAAAAATCGCGCTGCTCGTTACCTGGCGATTCAGTCTGCGCCAGCACCTCCGTGATCATGTCGAACTCGAAAGCGCGGGTCCGGTTCACATACTGGCTTGCGTCAACCACGCGAAGCGAAGCGTCGATGCCGATCTTGCGAAGATTTTGGAGGAAGGGACCCGCGATGATCTCGTCGGTTGGACCGCTGCCGAGAAACTCGATCTTCATCTGCTCGCCCTGAGCGTTCAGAAGCTTACCACCTTTAATCTCCCAACCGGCTTTGCGCATGAGCTGAACTGCTTCGCGCAAATGCGTGCGTTCGGATTGCGGCGTGTCGAACACCGGGAGCTTGAACGGCTCGGTGAAGAGTTCAGGCGGCAGTTGATCCCGATATGGTTCCAGAATTGCCAACTCACGGCCTTCCGGCACGCCGCTGGACGCGAGTCCGCCACCCGGGAAGAAGCTGGACGTTCTGGTGTTCAACCCAAAAAACGCCTGACGGTTCTGCGTTTCGAAATCGTAGGCGAGCGTCAAGGCGTGCCTGATATCACGGTTCTGGAACTGAGGCCGGCGCAGGTTGAGAGCGAAACCCTGCATGTTGATGCGGGCAGTAGATGGATACTCCGCCTTCACAACGTCGCCAGCTTCGACTGCCGGAAAATTATACTCGGTCGACCAGCGCCGCGAGCTGTTTTCCATGCGAATATCCTGCATGCCACCCTTGGTGAAGGCAAGCCAGGCGGCGTTGTCGTCCTGGATGTAGACATACTTGCGCCGGTCGAAATTGTTACGCCCGACATTCACACCGACATCGGCGCCCCAATAATCCTCGACACGCGTCCAGGTAATTTCCGCGCCTGGTCGGAACGGTCCGATCTTGTAAGGACCTGAGCCCAGCGGGGCTTCAAGCGTTGGCTGGGTGATATCGCGCTTACGACCCTGTGCATCCGTGCCTTCCCACCAATGCTTCGGCAGCACGGCCAGATCGCCAAGAATATGCGGCAGTTCGCGATTGCCTTTCTGGTCGAAGCGGAATTCGATCTCGCGATCGTTGAGCGCCACGGCTTCCGTGACATTGGCGTAATAGCGATTGTAGAGCGGGCTGTTCTTCTTCAGCACGTTGAACGACCACACCACATCCTCGGTGGTGACAGGCTTGCCGTCGTGCCAACGCGCCTTCGGGTTCAGCCGATAGGTAGCGGAGGAAAAATCGTCCGGGTGCTTCATCGCGTCCGCAAGCAGCGGCTGGCTTGTGCCTGGCTGTTCGAGCGACTGCTGGAACAGTGTTTCCCATAGGATGCCGCCAAAATCGGAAAGCCCCGCAACGGCCGTGCCGCGAACGATGAACGGGTTGAAGCTGTCGAAAGTGCCAGCAACCACGGAGTTCAGCGTGCCGCCCTTCGGCGCATCCGGATTGACATAGGAATAGCGCTCAAACAGCGCGTCGGTTTTCTCGCTCTCGATCAGCGACGAACTCGTGCGCCATTCCTGTGCAGCCATCGGCTGGGCGGCGGCCAGCCAGATCAAGGCCGCGGCTCCGGCAGTTCGAACAAGGCTGCTGCGCAAGCGATGGGACATCGTCACCTCAGGATCAGAACAGATGCGGATTTAGCGAGAAGCAAACCGGCAAAACAAGGTGGCACGGCGAAAGCCTGAGCCGAAACAGAAAAAGCCGGGGCGAACCCGGCTTTTTCATGGATGGTGTATGACAATCGCGTGACGCGGCGCATGGA
>DCDI01000151.1:0-819 GCA_002316345.1 Phyllobacteriaceae bacterium UBA1059
TGCGCTGGCGCTGGCCGCCCGAAAACATGTGCGGATAGCGGTTGTAATGCTCTTCCGACAGGCCGACCTTCTTCAGCATGGCCATGGCGCGATCGCGCCGCTCGGATGCACCGACATTGGTGTTGATCTTGAGCGGTTCGCCAAGCACGTCGCCGATCTTCTGGCGCGGATTGAGCGAGCCATAAGGGTTCTGGAATACGATCTGCACCTTGCGGCGCAGTTCGGGCGTCAATGCCGCCTTGTTGATGTCGATGGTCTGGCCATCGATCTTCAACTCGCCCGAGGTCGCCGGATCGATCAGCGTGATGATGCGTGCCAGCGTCGACTTTCCGCAGCCGCTTTCGCCCACGATCGCCAGCGTCTTGCCCTGCTCGACAGAGAAGGAAACGCCCTTGACGGCATGAACGGTCTTGGCCTTGGCGAACAAGCCGCCGGGAACATGGTAGTCGCGCTTGATGTCTTTGGCTTGAAGAACGATTTCGCTCATAGCGGGGCCTCCAGCGGGGGCGTTTTCACGGCAGACGCCGCTTCGAACTGATGTTGAAAATCGCCGATCGTGGGCAGACGGTCGCCGGTCGCATTATCGGGCAGGGCGGCCAGCAAGGCCTTGGTGTAGTTGCTTTGCGGGTTCTCGAAGAGGGACAGCACATCGGCCTCCTCCATCTTGCGACCCTTGTATTGCACGACGACCCGGTCGGCGGTTTCAGCCACCACGCCCATATTATGCGTGATCATGATCAGTCCCATGCCGTGCTCTTCCTGGAGCTTCATGAGAAGGTCAAGGATCTGCTTCTGGATCGTCACGTCGAGCGCGGTGGT
>DCDI01000151.1:968-3929 GCA_002316345.1 Phyllobacteriaceae bacterium UBA1059
CATGGCGACCTCGCGGCCGATGATCTTGCGACGCTCGCTCGCAGACATTGCGAGCATGTCCCGGCCGTCGAACATCATGGAGTCGGCCTTCACCGTTGCCGAAGACGGCAAAAGGCCCATGACGGCAAGCATCGACACGGACTTGCCCGAACCGCTTTCGCCTACCACGGCCAGCACTTCGCGCGGCTCGACCGTGATGTCGATTCCGTTGACGGCCATAAAGGGTCCGGTCGAGGTCTCGAACGAGACGGTGAGATTCTTGATATCGAGAAGGGGCATTATCCTACCGTTCTTCGAGGCCGCGCTTCCTGGCGCAGAGTTGCAACCTTTGTGCGGGATCGCGGCCATGTGTGTTTCTTCACAATTTCATCCAGATGGACTATATTCAGCTTTCAAGGAGGTCCGCCATGGCCAACACCAACCAGCTTCCGCTACCGCCCGTGACGCCGGTTACCGGCCCTACCGGTCCGCGCCCGAGCTATTGATCATTCCACCACTCGCGATGCTTTTATGGCGTCGANNGACGACCTGCTTCGACCCGAAGATGGATATAATCCGCATACATCGCCAGTTTCCGATCAGCCGCAAGTTCCGCGTAGCCCGTTGACCGCAAGTCTTCCACGATGAAGGCCAAAGACGCCAGCTGTCTTTGATAGCGTACGACCGGGTCGATGACGTCGCCCGGCAGGATGTGCAGCTCCTTAGCGATGGTCGGGAAGATGATGCTTTCCGCTTCCTTCGGCACGAAGGCCGTGAACCGCGGATCCGCCTGCAACTTTCTTTTCATCGCAGCTAGATCCTCATCAGCTTCTGCCTTCGTCCAGCGGAAGTTGTGCGCGCGGATCTCGGCTCTTAGAGCTGTCAGATAGTCGCGCACCTTTTCCCGCCGCCGTTCCGATTCAAGCCGTCGCTCGCGGGCATAGGTCACATACCAACCCGCGACGTTGACGAGACCGGCAATAACTGCCGCAAGGAGGGCTGGACCGATCCACGCCTCCACCTCAGCTCCGCTTCAGCTTCGGATCGAGCGCATCGCGCAAACCGTCGCCGACGAGGTTGATGGCCAGCACAGTGATGAGGATCGCAAGGCCGGGGAAGGTGACGACCCACCACGCCCGCAAGATGAACTCGCGCGCTTCCGCCAGCATCGTGCCCCATTCCGGCGTCGGCGGCTGGGCACCCATGCCGAGAAAGCCGAGCGCTGCCGCATCCAGGATCGCGTTGGAAAAGGACAAAGTCGCCTGAACGATCAAAGGGGCCATGCAGTTCGGCAGGATCGTCTTGAACATCAGGCGGAAGTGGCCGGCGCCCGCAACACGTGCTGCCGTCACATAGTCCTTGCTCTTTTCGGCCATCACGGCGGCACGCGTCAAACGCACGAAATGCGGCTGCAGCACGAGCGCGATGGCGATCATCGCATTGGTGAGGCCAGGTCCCAGAACCGCCACCAGCACCAGTGCCAGAAGCAAGGACGGGAAAGCGAGGATGATGTCCATCACGCGCATGATCACGGTATCGACCCAGCCGCGCGCATAACCGGCGATGACACCGATCACGATGCCGCCGACCAAGGCGATGGTGGTGACGACCACGCCGATGAACAGCGAATACTGGGCGCCATAGATCAGGCGAGACAGAATATCGCGGCCAACCGCGTCGGTGCCGAGCGGATAGGCCGAACGGCCGCCTTCCAGCCACAGCGGCGGAACGAGAATGGCGTCGCGATACTGTGCCGAAGGTGCATGCGGTGCCAACACGGAAGCAAGCAGCGCGATCACAACCAGCAGGGCGAAAACGATGAGGCCAAGAACGGCGCCCTTATTTTCGCTGAAGTAATACCAGAACTCGGCAGCACGACGGTTACGCTTCACCACCGGTTCGGTGGTCAGGGTTACGGCATCATTGGACATGGTGTTTTCCTCAGTGCCGGATACGGGGATTGATCAGACCGTAGAGAAGGTCGACGATCAGATTCACCACCATGATGATGGCGGCGATCATCAGCAGACCGCCCTGAATAACGGGATAATCGCGCCGGAACACGGAATCGACCATCCACTTGCCGATGCCCGGCCAAGAGAAGATCGTTTCGGTGAGAATGGCACCCGCCAGCATCACGCCGACCTGCAGGCCGATCGTGGTGATGACCGGGATCATGGCGTTGCGCAGCGCATGANNCCCTTGGCGCGGGCGGTGCGGACATAATCTTCCGACAGCACTTCCAGCATGGCCGAGCGCGTTTGGCGAGCGATCACGGCAAGCGGAATGGTGCCCAGAACGATGGTCGGCAGGATCAGGTGGCTGGCTGCCGACTTGAAGGCGCCGGCCTGACCCGAGATCAGGCTGTCGATCAGCATGAAGCCGGTGACCGGCGGAAAGAAGTACAGCAGTGAGATGCGGCCCGAAACCGGGGTCCATTGCAGGATGCCGGAAAACAGGATGATCAAGAGCAGGCCCCACCAGAAGATGGGCATGGAATAGCCGACGAGAGCGGTGCCCATGATGGTCTGGTCGAAAAAGGAGCCGCGCTTGATCGCCGCGAAGATGCCGGCCGGAATGCCCAGGATGATCGCGAACAGGATGGCGCAGATCGACAATTCGAGCGTCGCCGGAAACAGCGCGAAGAAGGATTCCAGGATCGGTTGCTTGGTGACGATCGACGTGCCGAAATCGCCGCGCACGATGCCCCAGATATAATCCAGATATTGCACCACGATCGGGCGGTCGAAACCGAGCTGCGCCGAAATGATCGCGTGGCGCTCAGGCGACATCACGCGTTCGCCGGATAACAGCGCGACGGGATCGCCGGGCAGCAGGCGAATAAACGAAAAGGCGATGATCGACACGCCGATGAATGTGGGAATGAGCACTGCAAGGCGCCCAAGCAGGAAGCGGACCATGTCGGCTCCAATAAAACGAGAAGCCGGGCTGGCCGGCGGTCTTCAATGAACGAAGCGGGGG
>DCDI01000151.1:3973-5318 GCA_002316345.1 Phyllobacteriaceae bacterium UBA1059
TCAGACGTGCTTATTCCGCCAGATCGACGCCGTCAAAGGCGAAGTCGCCGAGCGGGCTCTGCACGAAGCCGGTGACTTCCTTGCGCATCGGGACGACGGACAGGGAGTGGTCGACCGTGATCCAGGGTGCTTCCTTCTTGAAGATCACCTGAGCCTGTTCGTAGAGCTTGGTGCGCTCGGCCTGGTCGGAGCTTTCCTTGGCCTTGGTGACCAGATCGTCGAACTCCTTGTTGCACCACTGCGCGCGGTTGTTGCCGCCGATGGCGTCACAGCCGAGCAGGGTGTCGAGGAAGTTGTCCGGATCGCCATTGTCGCCGGTCCAGCCGAGGATAACCGCACCGTCGCGGTCCTTGGCCTTCGAGCGCTCGAGATACTCGGCCCATTCATAGGACACGATCTCGACATTCACGCCGACCTTGGCGAAGTCCGACTGCATCAGCTCGGCCGCGCGCCGCGCGTTCAGCATGTAAGGACGTGCAACCGGCATCGCCCAGACCTTCATCGACAGATCCTTGACGCCGGCATCTTCCAGCATCTTCTTGGCGGCTTCCGGATCGTAGGTGTCGTCCTTGACGGCGTCGTTATAGGACCACATCGTCGGCGGGATCGGGTTCTTGGCCGGCGTTGCCGCGCCCTGGAACACGGCATCGACGATCGCCTGCTTGTTCACGGCCATCGAAAGCGCCTTGCGCACTTCAACCTTGTCGAACGGCGCCTGCGTCGTGTTGAACGCGACATAAGCGATGTTGAGGCCTTCCTGCTCCTGAACGGTCAGAGCCGGGTTCGACTTCATCGCCTGCACGTCGGCAGCGTTCGGATAAGGCATCAGGTGGCATTCGCCGGCCTGCAGCTTCTGGTAGCGAACGGCCGCATCCGTGGTGATCGCGAAAACGAGATCGTCGATCTTCTGCTTGCCACCCCAGTAATCCGGATTGGCCTTGTAGCGGATCGCGGCGTCCTGCTGATACGCGACGAATTGGAACGGGCCGGTGCCCAGCGGCTGCTGGTTCAGCTTTTCCTTGGTTCCGGCAGCTTCGAGCTTGTCGGCATATTCCTTGGACATGATCGAGGCGAAAGGCATCGCCACATTAGCAAGGAACGGTGCTTCCTTGCGCTTGAGCTTGAACTTCACCGTCATGTCGTCGACCTTCTCGATCGAAGCGATCAGATCAGGGAAGCCCATGCCGGCAAAATACTCCCAGGAACCGCCAGCGATGTACTGGTTCCAGGGATTGTCCTTGTTCATCTGGCGATCGTAGGAGAAGATCACGTCGTCGGCGTTCAGATCGCGGGTCGGCGTGAAGTAGTCTGTGGTCTGGAACTTGACGCCCGAACGCAGCTTGAA
>DCDI01000151.1:5352-9927 GCA_002316345.1 Phyllobacteriaceae bacterium UBA1059
CTGCCGGCGGTGTAAAGGCCCGGATCGAAGCCTTCCGGCGATCCTTCCGAGCAGAAAACGAACGTCTTTGCGCTCGCCGCTCCGCTTAGGATCGTTGCAGTCGCCAGCGCGGCCGCAAAGGTCATTTTTTTCAACATTACGCACTCCCCTGAAGTGGTTGGAGCTTGCATCCCAGTGCAGCCCTCGAGCCCGCATATAAACAGCGGGAAAATCGATTTGAAAAGCCCCATTGCTCGTTTTGCAGGCGTTGGTAAACGCGTGCCGGAACACTGCGCACAGCTATCTTGCCGCAGGCCTCATGCGCCAATCACTTTGCGGGGAGGGGGAAACAAGCAGGGGATTTGATCGTTGGGTCGTTGTATCCCCAAAGAAAGGAAAGACCCATGTCTTTCAAGAAGATGTCTTTCAAGCAAATTACTGTCGCGACGGCGTCCGCGCTGGTCCTATCGACTGCGGTTGCCAGCGCCCAGGTGGGCGGTGGATCGATCGGCGGCAGCGGCACGGTTGGCGGCAGCGGATCGGTAGGCGGTGCCACCATCGGCGGCGGCAGCGGCTCAAGCGGTAGTAGCAGCAGCGGCGGCGTTGGCAATACCAGGCCGGCACCCGGTTCGCCGGTCACGCCAAACAGCCCTAACGCAAATTCCAGCAGCCAGATCAACCGCTCGACCGGCGCTGCCAGTTCAAACGGAACGGCAGGCACTCCAAACGCGAATGGCACGTCTGCCACGACGGGCACGGAAGGGATCGAGCGGACGCCGGCCCCGGCGGTGACGCCCCCGCAAAGCATCATCGATCAGCCGAATGCGCCAAACATCCCAGCACCCAACGAGCCAAACAGCGACCCGGCGCAGCTCAATCTGCAGAATGGTCAGTCACAAAGCCCATCCACCACGCAATAAGCAGGCAGGGCTCTAATATGAATATAGCGGGTCAAGCCCGCTATATTCATATCGAATAGAAGAAATACTTGAATCACGCGTCGGATGATTCAGTGGCCGTCGCCTTCGGCTTGCGACCGCGCTTCTTTGGGGTGGGTGCGGGTTCCGGCTCAGGCTGCGCCTCCGCTTCTTCACCAGCCTTGCGGCCGAGACCGAGGCTCTTGGCGAGTTCCGAACGCTGCGCGGCGTAGTTGGGCGCAACCATCGGATAATCGGCCGGCAGACCCCACTTGCTGCGGTAATCGTCCGGCGTCATGCCGTAGCTGGTCATCAAGTGACGCTTCAGCGAGCGGAATTTTTGGCCGTTTTCCAGGCTGATCAGATAGTCCGGCGTGATCGACTTCTTGATCGGCACGGCTGGCTTCGGCGCTTCCACCGGCTCGGGGGCCTTCTGCTCGTTGCGCAGGCCGGCAAGGGCTGCATGAACTTCGCTGATCAGGATCGGCAGGTCGTTGGACCGCACCGCATTCTTCGAAACATAGGCCGAAACAATGTCCGCCGTAAGCTCGGCCAAACTACTATTGTCGAGTTCCTCTACATCATTCGCCATCAAATCAAGCTCCTTATAGCAATAGGGAGGGATTACGCGGGCACAGAGGTATAGGCAAGTAGAGTTTTCGAGTAGAACGGTTTGTGTTCCCGCTTTTACCCAACGTAAAGTAGAAGCCGTCGTGGGTCTTGCAAGGGATGTTCAGCGCAAAAAGCAAGCCTCGATCCTCTTTGCAGCCGGCAACTTACATGTGGATCGCTGATGCGAAGCAGCGTTCGTGAAGCGGTCACCTGGCGGCAGCGAAAATGCTGCCGCAATCCACGATGGCCTCTCCCGCCTTACTTTTCCCAGCGGCTGAAATACAGCGCGAGCAGTGTGACCACGGCACCCGATAGAAGATAACCGCCGGCCGCGATCAGGCCAAAATTGGCGGCAAGCAGCAGGCCGGCAAGCGGTGCGAAGCCGGCGCCGAACAACCAGGCCAGATCCGAGGTCAAAGCCGACGCGGTGTAGCGATAGCCTTTCTGGAAGTGGCTTGCGAGCGCGCCCGAAGATTGCCCGAACGACAGGCCAAGCAGGATGAAGCCGGTGATCATGAAGACGGTTTCACCTGCCGGACCGGCATCAAGAAGCTGCGGCGCGAACCCGCTGAAGGCTGCGATCGCGACGGCCGAGCCTGCAAGCAGCGTACGGCGGCCAAGCCGATCAGCGAGATAACCGGACAGAACAACAGAGGCGATGCCGAACACCGCGCCGACGCCCTCGATGATCAGGAAGCGGGCAGGGCCTTCATCCGTGTAAAGAAATACGTACGACAGCGGAAACACCGTCACCATGTGGAAAAGCGCAAAGCTCGCCAAAGGTGCGAAGCCGCCGAGAATGATGGCGGCGCCCTGCGAGCGCAGCGTGTCGAATACCGGCGAAGGCTGAAGCTCGCGCGTTTCAAACAGATGCGTGTATTCCGGCGTCGACACGATACGCAGGCGTGCAAACAGCGCCACGACGTTGATGGCGAAAGCGACATAGAAGGGATAACGCCAGCCCCAGTCGTAGAAGTCCTCTGCCCCGAGATTGCCGACAAAGAAGGCGAACAGCGCGCTGGCAACCAGAAGCCCGATCGGGGCGCCGAGCTGCGGCACCATCGCATACCAGCCGCCGCGCTTTTCCGGCGCGTTCAAGGCGAGTAGCGAGGCAAGGCCGTCCCACGTTCCGGCGAGAAACAGCCCCTGGCCGATACGAAACAGCGTCAAAGCCCAGATGGATGCCACACCGATCGTCTCATAACCGGGAATGAAAGCTACCGCGACGGTAGAGGTGCCGAGGCCGAACAGCGCGATCGTCAGCTTCACGCCCTTGCCGTAGATGCGGTCAACCACTGTGAAGATCATGGTGCCGATCGGGCGAGCGATAAAGCCCAGAGCGAAAATGGCAAAGGAATAAAGCGTCCCCATCAGCGGATCGACGAAGGGGAAAAACAGCTTCGGGAACACGATCACGGACGCGATCGCATAAACAAAGAAGTCGAAGGACTCCGAGGTGCGGCCGATCACGACGCCAACAGCGATGTCGTTGGGATTCACATCTTCGTGACGGGCATTGATGAGCCGGGCATCACGTTCGGCAGTGGCAGTCGGGTGAATCATGGTCTTCGTACCGTCAGACTTCGAGAGTGCTGCGATTGGCCCGTCAAAGCGGCTCCGGTTCGCAAGTGTGCCGTTTTGCAGCGCAATGCGCCACTTCGGCATTGGGCAAATTGTCCAATGTGGATCTATCCGTGATAAAGCTAGGTGACGAGCAGAAAAGCAAGTGTGCCGCTTATGCCTCCATTCCTTCGCCGGTTGATCTCCTTTGCCATTCTGCCTGCCCTTCTTCTGTTGGGCGGCTGTAACTTCGTGGTCATGTCGCCGTCGGGTGATATCGCCGCGCAGCAACGCGACCTGATCATCATTTCCGTGGTGCTGATGCTGATCATCATCATTCCGGTGATGGTCCTGACCGTGGTGTTTGCCATGCGGTATCGCGCGTCCAACACCGACGCGCCCTATGATCCGGATTGGGATCACTCGACCCAGCTCGAACTGGTGATCTGGGCCATTCCGCTGCTGATCATCATCTGTCTGGGCGCAGTGACCTGGATGGGCACGCATCTGCTCGACCCCTACCGTCCGCTTGACCGGATTGATGCCGCGCGTCCCGTGGCTGCCGATACCAAGCCGCTGGAAGTGAATGTCGTCGCGCTCGACTGGAAGTGGCTCTTTATCTATCCCGAATACGGCATTGCTTCCGTCAACGAACTGGCAGCGCCGGTTGATCGTCCGATCCAGTTCCGCATCACCTCGTCATCGGTGATGAACTCCTTCTATGTCCCGGCGCTGGCCGGCATGATCTACGCCATGCCCGGCATGGAAACGAAGCTTCATGCCGTGATCAACAATCCCGGTGATTACGAGGGCTTTTCCGCCAATTACAGCGGCCACGGTTTCTCGGGCATGCGCTTCCGATTCCATGGCCTCGACCAAGCTGGTTTCGATAACTGGATTGCAAAGGCGAAGGCCGAAGGCGGTGCGTTGCAGCGGCCGGACTATCTTGAGCTGGAGCGCCCGAGCGAAAACGTGCCGGTGCACTATTTCGCCACCGTCGATCCGCTTCTGTTCAATGCCATCCGCAACTTCTGCGTCGAGCCCGGCAAGATGTGCATGAGCGAAATGGCCATGATCGATGCCAAGGGCGGCACCGGCCTTGCCGGTCTCAACAACCTCTTGCCGCTGACCTACGACAAGGATGCCCGCCGCGGCTCGATCTTTGGCTCGGAACCGACTTTCGTCGCCAATATCTGCACCATCGAGGAAGCGCTCGCAGCCGGCCAGGCCGATCCCTCCAAGCCGGCCTCCATCGTCGACCGCACGCCGCTGCGCGGAATGAGCCTGCCGCGGCCCGGCACCGGCTCGGTCAACCCGTCGCTTTCACAGACATTCGGCTCCTTGCGGCCGTCGAACAGCTGAAGCCATCATGCCTGAATCATCTCCTCTCCTGACTGCCATCTTCGGCCGGCTCACTTTCGAGTCGTTCCCGATCCACGAACCGATCCTGATCGTCACCTTCATCGTGGTGGCGCTGGGCGGCCTCGGCCTCATCTACGCACTGCAT
>DCDI01000192.1 GCA_002316345.1 Phyllobacteriaceae bacterium UBA1059
AATCTGGAACGACACCAATGGTGATGTCGATATCGTCGTGTCGGGCATCGGCACGGGCGGCACGATCACCGGCGTCGGGCAGGTGCTGAAGGCGCGCAAGCCCGGTGTGCGGATGGTGGCGGTGGAGCCGGCGGCCTCGCCGATCCTGTCGGGTGGCGCGCCCGGTCCGCACAAGATCCAGGGCATCGGCGCCGGTTTTGCGCCCGCCATCCTTGATCGGGCGATCTATGACGAGGTCGTGCAGGTGTCCAACGAGGATGCGTTTACGGCCGCACGCCTGATCGCGCGGCTCGAAGGTATTCCGGTTGGTATCTCATCGGGCGCGGCTTTGTCGGCCGCCGCGATCGTCGGCAAGCGGGCGGAAAATGCCGGCAAGACGATCGTGATCATCATTCCCTCCTTCGCCGAGCGCTATCTGTCGACCGCGCTCTTCGAGGGGCTGGAATAAGGCTTACTGCCCTTACTGAAAGCTCGAACGGCGGGCGCAGGCCGGACCGGGACCCCGCATATAATGACGCTCCGGCCGGTAGCTCGGGGCGACGAACTCGCGCAGGCGGGTGATGGTGCGGGTCAGAAGGGTCAGGATGTTCATTGTTCGGGTTCCGGGAAATGGCGGTTGCTCCCGCCAGTACTCAACTCAAAGCTACGCAACGCATGATCGAACCTTAGCAGCCACCTGTGAATTGCCGGTGAACGCGCTGTTAAGGCATGAGCTAAATCATCTTAGATCGTGGCGAAATCGGGGTATTTTGGCCCTCTTTTCGTGGCCGAGACGCACAAACAGCGTTGCGTTGCAGCTATGTCACGCAAAATGCGCCCGGGAGATCGGGCTTCCCAGGCGATCGCGCTGCATCCATCCAAATCTTAGGAAGAATTAACGGAACAGCGCTTCGTGCCGCACGTTTGTGGGGCAGCCGGCGCGTGTGAAGCCGGATGAGAGGACGGCGCGGCGAACAGCCCGCTGACCAGACAACCAGATCGATCGAGCGGCCGGAGGTAATGCCCTTGTGGCTTGCCCGCCGCCGAACTTCAGGAAGGTGAAAACAATGGGTTTCTTTTCCAAAGACATCAGCACGATGGACGACCTCTTCGTTCATACGCTGCGCGACATCTATTACGCTGAAAACCAGATCGTGAAGGCACTGCCTAAGATGATCGAGAAGGCCACGGACATGCAGCTCCGTCAGGGCTTCGAAACGCATCTCGGCGAAACCAAGACCCACATCAGCCGCCTTGAACAGGTGTTCGAGATGCATGGTGTGCAGGCCAAGCAGGTCCGGTGCCCGGCCATCGACGGCATCATCGAGGAAACCGATGAGATCACCGGCGACATCGACGACAAGCAGGTGCTGGATGCAGCCCTGATTGCCGCTGCACAGGCCGTCGAGCATTACGAAATGACCCGCTACGGCACGCTGGTGGCCTGGGCCAAGCAGCTCGGCCGCACCGATTGCGCTGCCGTTCTGCAGCAGACGCTTGAAGAAGAAGAAGCTACCGACAAGAAGCTGACGCAGATCGCGGAAGCCGGCGGCGTGAACTCGCTGGCCGCGGCTGAATAAGCTTCGTCAGTCAATCTGTTGATTCAAAGGCTCGTCGCTCGCGCGGCGGGCCTTTTCTTTGCTGTCAGCGACCCTGCAAACTCGGTCCAAGCGTAATCAGCGTCACCGCCGCCACAGCCAATGCGATGCCCAGTCCTTGCACGGTGCTGACCCGCTCGCCGAACCAGGTGAAAGCCACGACATTCACGGCAACCAGCTGCACCACGGCGGAAAGGCTGATTGCCACGCCAAGGCCGAACTCGCGGATGAGCCGCAGCATGATCAGGTTGCCCGCCGAATACAGCGCCAGCACCAGGATCAGCCGCGGCACGCTAGGCCCCAGCGTCCATGCCTTGGCAGCACTTGCCGCCAGCATGAAGATCAGCGTCGAAACACCCAGCTGTACGGCGCCGAACAGGCTCATGATCGTTTCCCCGAAGAAGAAGCGATGGTCTGCACTGTCGAGCTCTCAGGCGTCAAGCCGCAGCTTGATCGGTGCCATCGCGCAGAGCGAGCATCACCATTGTGAGTACGATCAGCGTGCTTCCTGTCAGGCTGAACGGAAGCTGCAGCGAGCGGGACAAGATCAGGCCCGCTGCAAAGACGATGACCTGAGCACCGGCATTGGCCAGGAGAACGGGCATGAGGGCTTTTCGCTGGTCTTCGTTCAAGCGCTTGAGGAAGAACAGACGCGCGTAGGCATAGGCGATCAGCGGGATGAGGATCATTGCCAGGATCGGAGCAGCGAAGGGGATGGCCCGCAGTAGCGCATCCGGCTCCTCGCTGATCAGCGCCAGTGGAATAATCAGGTAACCGGCGGCTGTTGTGGCCACGAAGATCGGCCACAGCATCATCGCTGCAGCGGCTGCGCGATCCACATAGTGCCGCCGCGCGCCTGCAAACACGACAGCGCGGACGAACACAACCAGCGCGATTGTACCGACAATATAGAGCACCAGGATCAGCAACTCGGCTGCCGAGGCCGCACCTGTCCGCACCAGATCGATCCACGATGCTATTTCCTGAGGCAGCCCTACAAGGCCGGGGAGAACAAGCAGGAGCCAGAACCCGCTTCCGAGCGAAGGCAACCGGATCATCTTCGCCAGCCAGATCAGCACGGCGGTGCTCGCCACGAAAGAGGCTACGCCGACCGGCACGAAGGCGACGCTGTCTGGCCTGACGAGTGAACTTTCCTGCATTGCAAAAAGCAGGCCCGTCGCCTGGAAGGCAGTAAGAAGAAGGGCAAGAATGACGACGATGAGGTCTAAACGCCCGGCATTTTGTGGATTGCCCCGCCATCGCGCCAAAGGCGGGATGATCAGGCTGAAAAGCTCGACATGCAGCAGCACCGTGTAGAGCGGCAGGACGCCGAGCGCCATGATCGACAAGCGTGCCATCATGGAACTCGTGCTTTCACCATACTCCTCACCGATCCGGGTGAGGTCCAGACCCGGCACAGGAAGGTGCGAACCGATCGAGACCACCAGCAGCACCAATGTCACCCCCAGGATCGCTTCGCGCCGGAGAGCAAAGCGGGGCGTGGACTGAATGAGGGTGTCGCTCATGAAGACGGCTCGATCATTGGATTGAGATGAACAGAGCACAGTGAGCTCATGCCATGCAACGACTTTGCTTCAACAAAGGAGTTGCCAAGAGATAAACAAAGAAAAGCCCGGCGAGATTGCTCCCGCCGGGCTTGTTGACTTGTCGAAGGTTCGATCAGTCCTTGGCGTGCAGGTTGGTGCCGAGCGTATCCTTCACGAACAGCAGGCCGATCACCAGCGACATCGCGGCAAAGGCAATCGGGTACCAAAGGCCGAAATAGATGTCGCCCTTGGCAGCACTCATCGCGAACACCGTTGCCGGCAGAAGGCCACCGAACCAGCCGTTGCCGATATGATAGGGCAGGGACATGCCGGTGTAGCGGATGCGGGTCGGGAACATTTCCACGAGGATCGCGGCGATCGGCCCGTACACCATCGTGACATAGATCATGAGGATGAACAGGATGCCGATCGTCATCGGCCAGTTCACGGCCGCTGGATCGGCCACCATCGCGTAAGCGCCGGTGGTTTCGTTCTTCACCAGCGGATAGCCGGCATCATGCAAAGCTGCATGCACTGCATTGTTGAAGGCCGTTCCCTGCGCCGCTGCGTCGGCACCTGCTGCCGTGACATCATAGGAGGTCACCGTTGCGCTACCCACAGCCACCGTGGCCGGCGTTCCCGCGGGTGCCGTGGTCACGATGTCATAGGGCACCGAGTTGCGGGCAAGGAAGCCGGTAGCGACATCGCACGACTTGGTGAACTTGGCGGTGCCGACCGGATTGAACTGGAAGGTGCAATCGCCGGGGGCGGCGGTCACGGTTGCGCGCACATCGGCCTGGGCCTGTGCAAGTGCCGGGTTTGCCGCCCAGGTCAGCGCCTTGAACAGCGGGAAGTAGGTCAACACGGCCAGAGCCAGACCCGCCATGATGATCGGCTTGCGACCGATCTTGTCGGACAGCCAGCCGAAGACGACGAAGAACAGGCTGCCCAGCGCCAGCGCGACGGCGATCATGATGTTGACCGAACGCGCGTCGACCTTGAGCACGTTTTGCAGGAAGAACAGCGAATAGAACTGGCCGGAATACCACACCACGGCCTGACCGGCGGTGAGGCCGAACAAGGCAATCAGGGCGATCCGCGCGTTCTTCCATTGGCCGAACGCTTCCGTCAGCGGTGCCTTGGAGGTCTTGCCCTCTTCCTTCATGCGCTTGAACGTCGGCGATTCCGACAGCGTCATGCGAATCCACACCGAAATGCCGAGCAGCACGACGGACAGAAGGAAGGGAATGCGCCAGCCCCAATTGGCAAAGTCTTCCTTGGCCATCGAACCCTGCACGACCAGGATGATGATCAGCGACAGGAACAGGCCGAGCGTTGCGGTGGTCTGGATCCACGATGTGTAGAAACCGCGCCGGTCGTCGGGCGCATGTTCGGCCACATAGGTTGCCGCACCGCCATATTCGCCGCCGAGCGCCAGACCCTGCAGCATGCGCAGGATGATCAGGATGATCGGCGCGGCAATGCCGATGGTGGCGGAACCGGGCAGAAGGCCGACGATGAAGGTCGACAGGCCCATGATCAGAATGGTGACGAGGAAGGTGTATTTACGCCCGACGAGATCGCCGATGCGGCCAAACACCAAGGCGCCGAACGGACGCACAATGAAGCCGGCGGCAAAGGCCAGAAGCGCGAAGATGTTGCGGGTCGCTTCAGGATATTCGGCAAAGAAGGCTGCGCCGATAAAGGCTGCGAGCGAGCCGTAGAGATAGAAGTCGTACCACTCGAAGACCGTGCCGAGCGAAGAAGCGAAGATCACCTTGCGTTCTTCGCGCGTCATGCCGCGGCTTGGCGCCCCGGCTGCCTGTGCCATTGCCATCAAAACCTCCCATTGAACGGACGTGGTTTGCTGGCACGGCTCTCCCCCGGCGCCAGCTGATCCGCAGGATGGGACTATGACCCGGCTTTTAGGCGGCTTCCATCAAGTCTTTCGGCTTATGACTTTAGTCTAATTGGACCGAAAGCGCCCGCCCGCTCTAAGCAGAAGACAAAGGCGCTCAGCGCTTCAGGGGAGGAACACCAATGGACATGCAGGCTTCAATGGGCGCGATCGTGGTGGAACAGTTCACCGACCTGTTTCGCATCGGCATGATCCTGTTTCTGGCGATCACCTCGGCCAACACGGCGCATGCGACGGCAACCCGCGCGGGCCGTGCAGCGCCTCTCGTGCTCGGCGCTCTGTTTATCGCCGTCTTGATTCCCACCGCCTTCCATCGCGATGCGCCGGATCTCCTGCCGCGCATCCTGCTCGGCGTTCCCGTCAATGCCATCCTGCTGGCCATTGTTCTGGGCTTGATGAGCCTGTGGAAGCGCGCTCGGAAGTAGCGACCTGAGCGATACGCAAAAAGCTGAGTTTGCCTCTTGCCAGATGATCGTCCCCAACATACTTAGATGCCTTACCATATACCTTCTATGGAATGCGCATCATGGACGCTCTGGTCGAACAAACCGCCTTTATGGACGAGCTTACGAAAGTCAGCCGCAAGATGCGCACATTGTTCGATGCTCGTGTCAAGGAGCAGGGGCTGACGCTGGCCCGCGCGCGCATTCTTCTTCTTCTGGCAAAAACCGATGGCATGACCCAGTCGCAGCTCGCCGAAGCGCTGGAAGTCGAGCAGCCGTCCGTCGTGTCGCTGATCGACGCACTGGAAAAGACCGGCCTCGTTCTGCGCTGTGCCGTGGAAGGCGACCGCCGCGCCAAGGCGATCCATTTGACGGATCTGGCCCGGGAACAAGCGGACAACCTGCTGAGCTATATCGCTGAACTGCGTCGCCAGGTTCTGGGCGGCGTCGGCAAGTCTGATCTCGCGGCCGCCACCCGCGTTCTCCTGCAGGTTTCGGGCAAGATCGGCGCACTGGTTTAATCGGGAGCAGCGGATGTCCATCACGTCCCAAGCCGATCGGCCGGCGCTAGCCGACGCCGCTGCGCTGCCGATCGAACCGGAAGTGGCAGCACCGCCGGCAGCGCCCGCGCCCCCGCCCTTCCTGCCGATGCACCCGGCACGCGCCGCCTCCTATATGCTGGCTTCGCTGATCCTTGCGCTGACGCAAGGGCTCGGCATGAACCTCATCAACGCCAACATCCCGCAGCTGCAGGGCTCGATCGGCGCCACCACCAACGAGGCGACCTGGATGGTGGCCGCCTATATGGCGCCCAACGTCTCGCTGGCCGTGGCCTTGATCAAGATCCGCAACCAGTACGGCCTGCGCAACTTCGCCGAAATCAGCATCCTCGGCTTCGTGGTCGCCTGCTTCCTGAACCTGTTTATCAGCGATCTGTCGTCGGCGATGGTTGTGCGCTTCATGAGCGGCATTGCCGCCTCGCCGATCTCGAGCCTCGGCTTCCTTTACATGCTGGAGCCATTTCCCCCGGCCAAGAAGATGCAGATCGGTTTGCCGATTGCGCTGACCAACATTTCGCTGGCCGCGCCGCTGGCGCGTGTGATTTCGCCCGGCCTGCTTGACATCCAGGGCTTCCACAGCCTGACCACGCTTGAAGTCGCACTCGCCTTCGTCGCGCTTTGCCTCGTTTATCTCCTGCCGCTCAGCCAGCCGATGCCGCGCGCCAAGGTGATCCGCAAGACCGACCTGATCAGCTACGCCTTTCTTGCCATGGGCTTCGGCTCGGTCGCCGTGGTGCTGGTGCTCGGCCGCTTCTACTGGTGGTTCGAAGCCCCCTGGATCGGCGCACTGCTCGCCTTCGGCTTTGCCTGCATCACGGTGATGGTGGCGATCGAGCTGAACCGGAACAACCACTTCATCGACATTCGCTGGATCGTCAGCCCGCCGATCCTGCATTTCGCGGCCGTGCTGCTGATCTTCCGCATCGTCCTTTCGGAACAAACCAGCGGCGCGCCCGGTCTGTTTCAGGTGCTCGGTCTCACCAACGACCAGATGATCGGCCTGTTTACGGTGATCATCCTCGGCACGATCCTCGGCGGCATCACCTGCATCTTTGCCATGCGCTACAGCAACGAGAAGGCCACGCATCTCTTTGCTTTGGCAATCGTGATTGTCGGCAGCCTGATGGATACGCAGTCCACCAGCCTGACGCGGCCGGAGCAGATGTTTGTCAGCCAGGGCCTGATCGCCTTTGCCGGCGCGCTGTTTCTGCCACCCGCGATGGCGCGCGGCTTTGTTGCGGCCCTTTCAAAGGGACCGAACTACATCTTGAGCTTCATCGTGGTGTTTCTGACCACCCAGAGCCTGGGCGGTTTGTTGGGCTCGGCGCTGTTCGGCACCTTCATCACCATTCGCGAAAAGTACCATTCCAGCATTCTGGTGGAGCATCTCGCCTTGACCGATCCGCTTGTGGTGCAGCGCATCACGCAGCTCGGCGGCGTTTATGCCCGCACGCTCACCGACAGGGTCCTGCAGAATGCCGAAGGCGTCGCGCTTCTGTCCCAACAGGCGACGCGCGAGGCCAATGTTCTCGCCTACAACGACGCCTTCATGCTGATTGCCTGCTTGGCTGCCTTCGCCTTTGTCGCCCTTCTGATCCACATCACCTATGACGCCGTGCGCGCCCGGATGGCACCGCCTGCCGCCGAGCCTGTTGCCGCCTGAGCCCCAAGAAAACCGAACAATCGCTATGTCCAAACTCTTCCGCTATTCCGCCACCATNNCATCATTGCCCTTGCTTTGGGCGTGCTCGGCGTCACGCTCGTTCTGTATGCCTGGCGCCTGCCGCCTTTCACCTCGGCGGTGGAAACCACGGATAATGCCTATGTGCGCGGCCAGGTCACGATCGTCGCCCCCCAGCTCGCCGGCTATGTCACCGAAGTGCCCGTGCAGGATTATCAGCAGGTGAAAAAGGGCGACCTGCTGGNNGGGCCAACCTCGCCGCGCAGGAAGCCTCTTTGTCCAATTCCGAGCAGCAGCGCCGTTCGGCCGAAGCCCGCGTTCGCTCCGGCGAGGCGGCCCTGGATGGCGCACAGGTGTCGTTCGACATCGCGACCAAGAACTTTTCGCGTATCGAGCCGCTGTTGAAGAACGGTGTCGTGACGGTCAGCGAAGCCGATCAAAGCCGCTCGGCGGTGGAACAAGCGCGCGCCGCCCGCGGACAAGCGCAGGCCAGCCTCGATGTCGCGCGCCAGGATCTCGAAA
>DCDI01000004.1 GCA_002316345.1 Phyllobacteriaceae bacterium UBA1059
CGATGGCGAAGGATGGCTCAAGCTGCGGATCGAGCACCGGCGAGCGCGGCGTCGGTGCATCCGCAGCCGTGGTTTCGATCAGGGCGGCGGCTACCGACGGTGCCAGCGGCCTCGGCAGGCGCGGGGCAGACGGAGCCTTGCCGCGCAGGAATGTCGGAAATGCCGGTGCCTGGATCGCGGAGGCTTGTGTGGCTTCCTTCAACAAAACGGGCTGTTTTGTCACCTGGTAATGCAGCACGGAGCCGCGATCGTCCGGCAAGGCGGTTGTCGTCGTTTCCGGCTGATCTTCCAGCCCTTCGCGCACCATGGTGAGCCAGGTCGGGTTGGTTGGGCCGCGCTTGCCATGGTAGCCGCAGACAATGAGCTGATCTTCGGCGCGCGTCATGCCGACATAAAGCAGGCGGCGATATTCGTCCTCGGCCTTGTCCTTCAGTTGCGCTTCGATCGCGGCGGCAACGCTGTTGTTAAGGTCCTTGCCGGCGCGCCACAAAAAGCGCTTGCGACGGGCGCGATCGGGCGTCTCGTAACTCAGCAGGCGCGGCAGATGGCCGGCGATGAAGGGCTCACCGCCGCTGTCGACCAGAAACACGATCGGCGCTTCCAGGCCCTTGGCGGCATGCACCGTCATGATGCGGATTTCGTTGCGGGTCTGGTCCATCTCGCGCTTGATGTCCGGGCCGGACTGATCGAGCAGCGACAGAACACTTTCGAGATCGGGCGGCCCAGCGCGCTCGGCGCCAAGCAGGAAGTTCAGAAACTCATCAAGGATTTCGCCGGCTTCATGACCCAGCCGCGAGATCATCTTTTGCCGGTTACCATCACGCCCGAGAACGGCGGCATAGAACTCGAAGGCCGGACGATAGCCGGCATCGTTACGCCAGGTGGTGAGCTGGTCGAGCACGGATTTCAGGATCAGGTCGTCGCCTGCGGCTCTACGCAGGCTCTGGTAAAGCGACACGCCGTCAGGGCGGCCATGCGAGAGCGCGAACAGCGCAGCCTCGTCCAGACCGAAGATCGGGCTTTTCAGCAAGGCGGCGAGCGACAGGTCGTCTTCCGGCTGCAGCACCACGCGACCGAGCGCGACGAGATCCTGCACCGCGATATGGCCGGGCAGACTCAGTCGATCCGCGCCCGCCACGTCGATACGGCGGTTCTTCAGCGCGCGTGACAGCGCATGGATGAAGCTGTCGCGCTTGCGCACGAGCACCATGACGTCGCCGGGTCGGATCGGACGGCCCTTGCCGGGCAGGATCGTGCTGTTCTTCAGCCAGCCGTCAACACGGCTTGCGATCTGTTCGGCGACCTGCACGGCCGGCGCCGAGGCATGGTCGATGGCGATCGTCCAGTCATCCGGTTCCTCGATGCTGGTTGCTGCGGCGAACGGCCAGGCTTCCACCGAACCGGGCTCATTGCGGATCGCCTTGTGCTCAAAGGCAACGCCATCCTGCGTCAGCCCGCGCCGCCGCTCAGCCGTTGAGAAAACGAGATCGACGGCCGAAAGCACGTCCCAGGTCGAGCGGAAGGAGCGTTGCAGCTTCACCGTCTCGAAGCGCTTTTCGGCCCCTTCGACATGCGTCTTGAACGCGCGCCGGTTGAGGTCGAAGCTTTCCGGCTCCGCGCCCTGGAATGAGTAGATCGACTGCTTTTCGTCACCAACGGCAAAGATGGTGCGTTCGGCCTCCGCCCGCGCCCCTTCGCCGACGAAGAACTCCCCGGATAGCGCCCGGATCACTGCCCATTGCTGCGGGCTCGTATCCTGCGCCTCGTCCACCAGAATGTGGTCGATGCCCTGATCCAGCCGGTAGCGCACCCAGGGGCCAGCGTCGGAGCGGGCGAGCAGCGCGATGGTGCGGCGGATCAGGTCCTCGAAATCGAGAAAGCCGCCGGCATGTTTGAGGCGCGAATAGTTGCCGATCAGGCGGTCGGCGATGGTCAACGCGGCCTGTGTGGCCTTGAGCATTTCCAGAAGCGCGATGCGGTCGCGGCAGGCAACCAGCGCTTCGGCCAGCCGGGTGAACTCTTCGGCAAAGTCAGGGAAGCGCGCGACGACGGCCTTCGACGCAAGATTGCGCAAACCGCGCGGCTCGCCTTTCGCAGTTAGAAACGCGTTGCCAAGAGCAGCCATGCGCTCGGGGACTTGTGCATGGCAAACCGCACGTAAGTCGCCGGCGAATTCAAGCACAGTCTTGCCACCCCCGCACTGCTCCAGCGCGTCGGCAAAGGCAGCATCGAAGTAGGCGTCGGGCCAGATCGCTTCGCTCAGCGTCTCCGGGGTGTCTTCGGCACCAAAACCANNGCAGGTCGTCGCGCTTGGCGACGATCTCGTCCAACAGCCGGTCGAGCCCGCTTTCGCCGCCGCGCTGGAGGACGGTCGCGAAGGCATCCGCCAGATCCGGCTCGTTGCGCGTGCCGAGCAGCAGTTCGCGCCGGGCCTGCGCCAGCAGTGCGGTGGCGGCTTGGCCCTCGAGCAGCTCGAAATGGCCGGCGATGTTGGCTTCCAGCGGAAACTGATGCAGCAGCGCTTCGCAGAAGGCGTGGATGGTCTGGATTTTCAGCCCTCCGGGCGTTTCCAGCGCCTGCGCGAACAATCGCCGCGCCCGTTTGACCGTCCCGGCATTCGCGCTGCCTTCGATGGCAGTGATTTCCTTGGCGAGCGCTGCGTCATCCAGCATCGTCCAGCGGCCAAGATCGCGGAAAATGCGGTTCGCCATGTTGGCGGCGGCGGCCTTGGTGTAGGTCAGGCAGAGGATGCGCGAGGGGTCAGTGCCGGACAAAAGCAGCCGCACCACGCGCTGCGACAGCACATGCGTCTTGCCGGAACCGGCATGGGCCGAAACCCAGACCGAAATGCCGGGGTCGGATGCCAGCTTCTGGTCGCGCAGCGTGTCTTCGGGAACGATGAAACGCCCGCTCATTCTTCGCCCCCCTCGCCGCTTTCCGCGCCCGCCGACCATTCCAGCACGCGGGCGAGATGATCGTAATCGCCCGATGTTTCGGTTTCACGGAAGGGCAGCGCGCGGGACAGATAGCCGCTGTTGGGATCGGCATAATGCTTGATCAGCGTTTCCAGTCGCGACCAGGCGTCTTCGGCCAGATCGGCGGCGCTGCGCAGGGAGGCATTCGCGCCCTTGATCTCCAGGATCGACTCCGGCTCCACCGCGCCGTTCGGCTTGAGCCGGATGTAAGCGAGTTCGGCGGGCTCCGCCTTGTCGAGATCAGCAAAGGCGCCGCGTCGCATAAGCGCGGCTTCCAACGCAAGCTGCGGCGACACCAACATATGCGCCTGCCGCTTGGAGGGCGAGGAGCCGGTCTTGTAATCGAGAATATCGGCCATTCCGCCGGGCAGAAGATCGATGCGGTCGGCGCGTCCACCGAGCGTCACGCCGGTACTGCCAACCACCGTCTTGTCCGCCTTCAGCTCGGAATGGCGCGTAGGGCTCTTCGCGGCCTGCTCCTGTTCCCAAGCGATGATGTTGACCGCCATCGCCTCGAAGCGCGGCCACCACACCACGCGCAGATCGTCTGGCAGCGCTGCTTCGTCGAAGGCCGCGCTGCCGATCGCGATCAGTTGCTCCAGCGCATTGGGCGCGTGCGGATCGATCTTGGCTGATGTGAAGCCATGCAAGATGTCGTGGAAGAGATTGCCTCGCTCAGCCACGCTCGGGTCGCGCAGCACTTCATCGAGCGGCTGAAGGCGGAGCACGCGCTTGGCATAGATCGCATAGGGATCGCGGCGCAGCACTTCGATTTCGGTGACGGAAAAATGCTTCGGGCGCGCAGCCAACGGCGGCTTGGGGTTGGGACGGAGCGCGAAGGGCACGTCCTGCCGCTCATCGAGCTTCTGCGCCCATCCGAGCAGGATACGGCCGCGCGTGCGTGCGGTGTCCGCGACCTCCTCGCCGAGAAAGGTCGTCAGCCGCTGCAGCCAGCGCGAGGGCACGT
>DCDI01000086.1:0-797 GCA_002316345.1 Phyllobacteriaceae bacterium UBA1059
CATCGACGTCGTCTTCATCCGCCACCACACGGCCGCGGCCGAGGTCGACGAGGACGAATTCTTCCACTCGCGCGAATCCGGCGGCACCGTGGTGTCCTCGGCCCTGCACCTGCTGCAAAAGGTGATCGGCGAACGCTATTCCAGCGCCGACTGGAACACCTACGTGGCCCAGGCCTCGGACGGCGACAACTGGGACAACGATTCCGTGCTGTGCAAGCAATTGCTGAGCAACGGCATCATGCCGAAAGTCCAGTACTACACCTATGTCGAGATCACCGACGGCCCGCCCCAGAATTTGTGGGAGCAATATACCGAAGTGGCGGCCCACCACCCGAATTTCGCCATGCAGAAGATCGTGACGCCGGCCGACATTTATCCGGTGTTCCGGGAGTTGTTCAAGAAACAGCCGAAATAGGCGGGGAGCCCTTTCGCCGCCCGCCCTACTATATATATAGGCACGCATATGCCAGACGACCGTACCCCCAACCCCAGGGCCCTGCCCGAACAGTCGGAGTGGACCTTCGACCTGATCGAACAGGCGCATGAAGAAATCCGCCGGGTCGCGCAGAAGTTCGGCCTCGACACCTACCCGAACCAGCTCGAGATCATCACCGCCGAGCAGATGATGGATGCCTACACCTCGGTCGGCATGCCGGTGTCGTACAACCACTGGTCCTTCGGCAAGCATTTCCTCACGACCGAGAAAAGTTATAAACGCGGGCAGATGGGCCTGGCCTACGAAATCGTCATCAACTCGAATCCCTGCATCGCCTACCTGATGGAGGAAAACAGCCTGA
>DCDI01000086.1:881-3085 GCA_002316345.1 Phyllobacteriaceae bacterium UBA1059
GTCGACTACATGGTGTTTGCCAAGAACTACATTGCCGAATGCGAGCAGCGCTATGGCATCGACGCGGTGGAAGACCTGCTCGATTCCTGCCACGCGATCCAGAACTACGGTGTCGACCGCTACAAACGGCCGGCGAAACTGTCCGTGGCCCAGGAAGCGGCGCGCCAGAAAGACCGCGAAGAGTATGCGCAGTCGCAGGTGAACGCCCTCTGGCGCACCGTGCCGCGGCGCGAGGAAGAAGAGCGCGACGCCCCGCCGCCGCGCTTCCCCATCGAACCCGAGGAAAACCTGCTGTACTTTATCGAGAAGTACGCGCCGCTGCTCGAACCCTGGCAGCGCGAACTGGTGCGCATCACGCGCAAGATTTCCCAGTACTTCTATCCGCAGCGCCAGACCCAGGTCATGAACGAAGGCTGGGCCACCTTCTGGCACTACACGATTTTGCAGGAACTACATAAAGAGGGGATCGTTGGCGACGGCTTCATGCTCGAATTCCTGCAAAGCCATACCAACGTGGTCTTCCAGCCGGCGGCAACCAGCCCGTATTACTCCGGCATCAATCCGTATGCCCTCGGATTCGCGATGATGAGCGACATCCGCCGCATCTGCGAGAACCCGACCGATGAAGACCGTTCCTGGTTCCCGGACATCGCCGGCAGCGACTGGCGCAAGACCCTGGACTTCGCGATGCGTAATTTCAAGGACGAAAGCTTCATCGCCCAGTACCTGTCGCCCAAGCTGATCCGCGACTTCCATTTCTTTGCCGTGCTCGACGACGACCGCAGCGACAAGCTGACCATTTCCGCCATTCACGACGAAGCCGGCTACCGCTACGTGCGCCAGCAGCTTGCCGAACAATACAATATCGGCAACCGCGAGCCCAACATCCAGGTCTGGCAGGTGAACACCCGTGACGACCGCGCCCTGACCCTGCGCCATACCCAGTTCCAGCGCCGCCCCCTGAACGGCCAGGCCCAGGAGGTGCTGAAGCACGTGGCCCGGCTCTGGGGTTTCGACGTGCGCCTGGAAACCGTCGACACCGCCGGCCATGTGGTGAGCTTCCTCGATTGCCGGCGCGAGAAACGCAGCCGCTGACCGCACTCTGCCTTCCCATCCCTCCAAAACCGAGTCTAAAGGCACGAATTCTCAGGAATTCGTGCCTTTTTGCAACTCTTCTACTGAGCCATATCAATAAGTTGTATCGACATCATCGGGACTCATGCCCATGCCCCGTGCACGCTATTGCTGTGTTACCTAACGCACGCCCCACTTTGGTGAAACTGGCTATAGTTTGCAAAAAGCTCAGCATTGCACTATATGATATTTGCTAGGCAGCAAATATGGCGTGCAAAATTCGGTCTAGGTGCTGGTCTTTCCTGATGTTCTACAGTTGATACCGAAACAAGGTGGTTTCTTGTAATTTTTGCTAGTATTTGAGTGCGCTTTTTTGCACAGTGAGAGTGCGGCCGGATGAGCTGTATTGCTTGTTTTTACAGGCATTTACGTGCGTTTCAGGGCCTCAAAAATACCTGTGCAAAAAAGAATTCGTAGGTATAATTCGCCGATGTCCCGGATGCGGCCTTGTCTTTTCGTCGTGTTTTGTGGGTTTAGTAGCAACAAAAAGAGTTGGTATTGGAGAAAGCAGGCATGAATTTTTCACATGATAAGGAACCGGGGAAGAATCTCACTGGTATCACCATTGTGGTCCTGTTGCACGTCCTGGTCGCCTGGGGGATCATTAATGGTCTCGGTACGAAGGTGATCACGAAGGTGCAGGAAGCAGTGGAAACCAAGCTGATCGAAGAGGTGAAGCCGCCTCCTCCACCGGAAACCCCGCCGCCGCCGCCGCCGCCGGAAATGAAGGCTCCACCGCCTCCATTCATTCCGCCGGTCGAGGTCCAGGTGCAGCAACCGCCGCCGCCGCAAAACACCATTGTAGCCGCGACGAAGACGCCGCCACCGACGACCAACCTGGCACCACCGGCACCACCGGCTCCGCCAGCTGCGCCTCCAGGCCCGGCACCGGCACCGGTCAGCACCCCGGCAGTCGCAGACTTCAGCAGCTGCGCCAAGCCAGAGTATCCGAAGTCGGCAGCACGTAACGAAGAAGAAGGTACGACGACGCTTTCGTTCCTGATCGGTGTGGATGGCCGCGCAATCGACTCCAAGGTCACGAAATCGAGCGGTTCGCGTGATCTGGACAG
>DCDI01000017.1:0-4913 GCA_002316345.1 Phyllobacteriaceae bacterium UBA1059
CTGGCGCTGCATCGCGGCGGGCCGCGCGATCTCGGTGCCATCGGCTCCGGCCTCAGGGCAGCACAAGCGATCGCCGACCTGATAGGCCAGGCCACCTTGCCGGCTGAGCTGCGTGCGGCGGTGGATGGACTGCACGCCTTGCCGGCAGTTGTCGCCGAAAGTCTGGCGGCTGCGCTCGATGATAGCCTGCCGCTGCTCAAGCGCGATGGCGGTTTTATCAGCAAGACCCATCACACCGAGCTCGACGAGATGCGCGCGCTTGCCACCGAGTCCCGCCAGGTCATCGCCGCGATGGAGCGCGACCTTTGCGAGGAAACCGGCATCCGCGCGCTGAAGATCCGGCACAACAATGTGCTCGGCTATTACATCGAAGTCAGCGCCGGAAACTCCGACGCGCTGACCAACACGCCGGAAGCCAAGGCGCGCTTCATCCACCGCCAGACCATGGCCAACGCCATGCGCTTCACCACGACCGAGCTCGCTGGCTTGGAAACGAAGATCGCCAACGCCGCAGACCGGGCGCTGACGATCGAGCTCGGCCTGTTTGATGCGCTGGTGGCCCTGGTGGTGGAGCATGCCGAAGCCATTCGGCAGGCCGCAAGCGCGCTGGCGGTTCTGGATGTTTCGGCGGCCCTCGCGGCGCTGGCTGCTTCCGAAAGCTATAATCGCCCGCATGTCGATGACAGCCTCGACTTCTGCATCGAAGGCGGCCGCCATCCGGTGGTGGAACAGGCGCTGCGGCGTCAGAACGCGCCGGCTTTCGTAATGAACGATTGCGACCTGTCGCCGGAAAAATCGGGGCAGTCCGGCAAGATCTGGCTGCTGACAGGCCCTAACATGGGCGGTAAGTCGACCTTCCTGCGCCAGAACGCGCTGATTGCTCTGATGGCGCAGATGGGCGCCTTTGTGCCGGCCCGCTCGGCGCGCATTGGCGTCGTTGATCGCCTGTTTTCCCGTGTCGGCGCGTCCGACGATCTGGCGCGCGGCCGCTCCACCTTCATGGTGGAAATGGTGGAAACCGCCGCCATCCTCAACCAGCCTTGTTCCCGCGCGCTGGTGATCCTGGACGAGATCGGGCGCGGCACAGCCACCTTTGACGGCCTCTCGATCGCCTGGGCGGCGGTAGAATATCTGCACGAGAAAAACCGCTGCCGCGCTTTGTTCGCCACCCACTTCCACGAAATGACCGCGCTTGCCCAAAAGCTGCCGCGCCTCGCCAACGTCACCATGCGCGTGAAGGAATGGGATGGCGAGGTCGTGTTTCTGCATGAAGTCGGCAAGGGTGCGGCCGACCGCTCCTACGGCGTCCAGGTCGCCCGCCTCGCCGGTTTGCCAAAGTCGGTCGTGGAACGCGCCCTCGCCGTGCTCGCGCAGCTCGAAGCCGGCGCGACCTCGGGCAAGGCGACAAAGCTGGTGGACGACCTGCCGCTGTTCAGCGCAGCCCTTCGCGAGCCGCCGAAGCCGACTGCCGTAGATGCGCTGCGCGAGGCCATGGGGGCGATCAACCCGGATGATTTGAGCCCACGAGAGGCGCTGGAGGCGCTGTATCGGTTGAAGGGGTTGGTGGGAGACAGGTAGGCTCGCCTTTTCAGGCGAGCTTCGCTTTCCGCTTCGCGGCACCGCCGGACATGTTCAACGCAATCGCTGCGCGAATGAGTTCTTTGAACGCATCCTCATCGAGGACATCCTCTTGCCCGATGTCGATCGCGCGCCTGACCTTGCCGACGAGACTTGAGTTGAACAGGCCTGTCGGATCAGCAAGCGCCGCGCCCTTGGCAAAGGTCAGCTTGACCACAGCCTTGTAGGTTTCACCGGTGCAGAGAATGCCGGCATGTTCCCAGACCGGAACGCCGCGCCACTTCCATGTTTCTTCCACCTGGGGATCGGCGGCATGGATGAGAGCGCGGATCCTGGCCAGTGTTTGGCCGCGCCAATCGGCAAGTTCCTTTATTCTTGCATCGATGAGCGCTGAGGGTGATGGTTCTGTCGCTTGTTCCATCATGATTGAGGCTCCTTTAGAGGACCGCAGGCGCTTTACTTACCGCGCATCGAAGTCGTTTCGGGCTTTCTCCACCGTCTCAAGATTCTCCTCCGCCCAGATCCAGACACCGCAAAAGGCAGCGCCAAGGCTTTGGCCAAGCTGCGTCAGGCGATAGTCGACGTGGGGCGGCACGACGGGGTGGACGGTGCGGGTCACCATGCCGTCGCGCTCCATCTGGCGCAGCGTCTGGGTCAGCATCTTCTGGCTGATGCCTTCGATCTTGCGGGCAAGCTGGGTGAAGCGAAGCTCGCCATGAGCATCCAGAACCTCCAGGATGATCATCGTCCATTTGTCGGCGACACGGCCGATCAACTCGTTGACCAGCCGCTCGATGCGCGGATCGAGCACGTCCGGCGGTGGCGTCTTGGCGACCTCTTTCGCCTGACAGATCGTGGCAGCGTCGAATGGCAGGCTCGTCATCTCTCACTCTCTTTCAGGTAAGTACAAATCTTTCAGGTGCCTACTTTCGTTTGGATTGTAGCTGTTTACATCAGCGGCATCAATTTGAAGGAGCAGTTTTCATGAACAAGTCCGGCAATACCATCCTCATCACCGGCGGCGGCTCCGGCATCGGCGCAGCACTGGCTCAGCGCTTTCATGATCTCGGCAATACCGTGATTGTCGCCGGACGCCGGCAGGATGCGCTCGACGCCACGATCACTGGCCGGGCCAACATGCATGCGCTGACGCTCGACGTGGAAAGCGAAGCCGGGATCGCCGACTTCGCCGGCCGCCTGCTTGCTGCTCATCCCGACGTCAACGTCCTGATCAACAATGCCGGCATCATGCGCTTCGAGGCGCTGGACCATAGCCGAGATCTGGCCGATGCCGAAGCGACGATTACCACCAACCTGCTGGGTCCGATCCGGGTGACCAATGCGCTGATCGATCACCTCGCCACGAAATCCGGTGCCGCGATCGTCAACGTGACGTCGGGCTTGGCCTTCGTGCCATTGGTCATGACGCCGACCTATAATGCGACAAAGGCGGCGATCCATTCCTACACCGTCTCGTTGCGCGCAGCACTGGAAGGCAAGGTCGAGGTGATCGAACTCGCGCCGCCAGCCGTCCAGACCGGCCTGACACCCGGCCAGGAAACGCTTGAGGGCTACCAGCCCTTGAACGAGTTCATCGATGAGGTGATGGCTCTGTTTGCGCAGACACCAACCCCGTCCGAGATCCTCGTCCAGCGCGTCAAGTTCCTGCGTAACGCGGAAGCTGAAGGCCGCTTCGACAAGACGCTGCAGCAGCTCAACGAAACCGTGACCAAGGCGCGGCACGGCTGAATCCGTCACTCCGGCTTGCCTGAAGCACGATCGGTTTTTGGCCAAGGAAAAAGATGTGACGGTGCTACGCCGTCACATCTTCTGACCCGGAAGCACGCTCGCCTGTCTTACCCAGGCTATGAACTGCGCTTCATCCAGGGGCTTATCATCGGTGATGTGGAGATAGCGCACGTCCGGCTGCGTCGAGGTTTCGGGCGGCTGGGGATGGAGCTGACTGCCACGGAAGAAGGCGCCTTTGATGTATTTGGTGAAGCAATGGAGGCTGAGGAACCAGCCGTCACCTTCTGCGCCGTAGAACGGCGAGTTCCATTTGACGGCTTTGCGGACAGACGGCACCGCCTCTACGATCAGCGCGTCGAGCCTCTTACCGACACCACTTTTCCAGCCTGGCATGGCTGCAATATAGGCCTGCACCGTCCTATCGCCGTCGCCTTTCGCGATCTGCGGATTGCCGCCGGACAGAAGACCTGGGCCGGCAGATTTGGCTGGCTTGCTCATTAGGGCATGACAGCAGAGAACGCGGCTCGCCGCAAGGATATGCTGCTTCAGACGCTACCCCGCGAACTTCCGATCGGCATCCACCGCCAGGCCCAACCCTACGCTGCCGAACCGGTCACCCTGCACCGCGCGTGCGTTGGGGAACAGCTTGAGCACGCTTTCGCGCAGCAGCGGCACGGCGGTGGAGCCACCTGTCAGGAACAGCGTGTCGATGCGCTCGTGCGTCAGGCCAGCGTCGGCGAGGGTTGTGGTGATCGTGTCGGTGATGCGGGTGATTGGCGGGGTGATGGCGTCGTCGAGACCGGCGCGGGTGAAAGGAACGCGCAGGGTTTCTTCCATCAGGCGCATTTCCAGCGCTGCATCATCGCTGTCGGTAAGCGCGATCTTGGCATTTTCGACGCGGGCGGCCAACGCGTGGCCCTGGCGGTTTTCCACGATGTCGATCAGGCGATCGACCTTGCCTTGCTCGGCAGCCTCGTAGCGAATCTGGCGCAGGGTGTTCAGGGCGCGCGCGGTGTAGAGCAGGTTGATGCGCTGCCAGGTCGCGAGGTCGTAATAGGTGCCGACAGGCAGTTCGCGGCGGCCGTCCTTGGTGAGCGTCTTCATGCCGAGCTCGGGCATGACATGGGCAACCGAAGCCAGGCGGTCGAGATCCGTGCCGCCGACATGCACGCCGGTGTTGGCCAGAATGTCGTCGCGGCGATCGGTGGCGCGCGCGCGTTCGGGCGAGACGCGCACGATGGAGAAGTCGGATGTGCCGCCGCCGATATCGACGATCAGCGCCAGTTCCTCACGGGCGACCGTGCGCTCATAGTCGAGGGCGGCGGCGATCGGCTCGTATTGGAATTCGATATGCTTGAAGCCGCGCTTTTCGGCGGCCATCCGCAACTCGTCCTGCGCGCGGCGGTCGGCGGCTTCGTCCTCGTCCACGAAATGCACGGGGCGTCCGAGCACGACATGCTCGACGGCGGTGCCGCGCGCGGTATCCAGCGCCTGCTTGAGATGATCGAGAAAGGCACCGATGATATCGGTGAAAGCGAGGTTCTGCGCTTTCACCCGGGTCTTTTCGTTGATCAGCGAGGTGCCGC
>DCDI01000017.1:4930-5163 GCA_002316345.1 Phyllobacteriaceae bacterium UBA1059
CCAAAATAAGTGCCGTTATCCTCGAAGTTGAAGAACACGGCTGACGGGATGGTGAGGTGCTCGCCCTCCACCGCAACGAGCCGGGGCGCGCCGTCCTCGACAAAGCCGACGGTCGAGTTGGACGTGCCGAAATCGATGCCACCGCTGATCGGTTTCATGTTTGTCTTCCTCGAATGGACGGGGATTTAAAAAAGGAAGGGCGCGCCTACACGAAGCGCACCCCTGTTGTCGAG
>DCDI01000045.1 GCA_002316345.1 Phyllobacteriaceae bacterium UBA1059
CATCGAGCGCCGTTGTCGGCTCGTCGGCGATGATCAGCCGTGGCCGTAGCGCCAGGGCCATGGCAATGACGATGCGCTGCCGCAATCCGCCGGAAAGCTCGTGTGGCCATGCATCGAGCCGCCGCTCGGGCGACGTGACATGAACGTCGCGCAGAAGCTGAAGCGCCATGGCGCGGGCCTCGCGCCGCGAGACCTTGCGGTGGCGTTCGATCACTTCGGCGATCTGACGTCCGACGCGCATGGTGGGATTGAGCGCCGTCAGCGGGTCCTGGAAGATGAAGGCGACATCACGGCCGCGGATCCGGCCAAGCGCTTTCTCGGGCATGGAAGCAAGGTCGCCGCTTCCGTCCAGCAACACGGTTCCACCGGCGACCCGCGCATCGGCGCCGCCGAAAAGGCGCACGATCGAACGGCAGGTCGCGGACTTGCCGCAGCCGCTTTCGCCTACGATGCCGAAGATCTCGCCGGCTTGTATGTCGAAGTCGACGCCGTCCACGGCGCGCGCGGTTCCAGCCGGGCCTCTGAATTCGGTAACGAGATTGCGGACCGACAAAAGCGCCATGATCAGCCCTTTGGTTTCAAGACGGTGGCAAGGCCTTCGCCGACCAGCGCAAACGCAATGCCCACCCAGGCAATGGCCAGGCCCGGGAAGATCGTCATCCAGGGCGCATCGCGCATGTAGTCGATGCTTTCCACGATCAGGAGCCCCCATTCGGGGGCCGGTGGCTGGACGCCGAGGCCGAAAAAGGAGAGCGCCGCGACGGCCTGGACCGTCAGCACGAGGTCCGACATGGAGTAAACGATGGCCGGCGTTACCGCGTTCGGCAGGATGTGCCGAAGCATGGTACGCAAGGGGCGGAAGCGCAGGATCTGAAGCGCCTGGACGTATTCGAGCCGGGCGATCACCAGCGTTTCGCCCCGCACGATGCGGGCATAGCCAATCCAGTTCACCATGAAGAAGGCGATGTAGAGATTGCCTTCGCTCGGGCCGAGCACGCCGACGATGGTCAGAACGAGAACATAGAAGGGGAACGCCCAGACTATATCGGTGAGGCGCATGAGGGCGGCATCCACCCAGCCGCCGAAGTATCCTGCGCAAAGCCCAATCAGGGTGCCGAGGATCATCGGCCCGAAGACGCAGGTGATGGCAAGACGCAGATCATAAACGGCACCGGCGATCACGCGCGTGAAGATGTCCCGACCGAAATTGTCGGTGCCGAACCAGTGCAAGGCGTCAGGCGGCTGCAGAGCGTTGCCGAAGTCGAGCGCATAGGGATCGTAGGGCGACACCATCGGCGTCACGACGACGGCCACCAGTAGCACGAGCAGCATGGCAAGGCCGACAAGTCCTGCAGGACTAGTGATGAAACGGCGGACCGAGGGGCTCAATTCATCCTCGCTCTCGGATCAGCCAGGGAATAGGCGATGTCGGTCAGGAGATTGACCAGCACGACCAACACCGCGAAGCACACGGTCAGGCCCCGGATAACGGGAAAGTCTCGAGACTGGATGGCGTCGATGAGCAGGCTGCCAAGACCCGGCACGGCAAAGATCTTCTCCACCACCACGGTGCCACCAATGATCCAGCTGACCCGCACGCCGATCACCGAAATGGTCGAGATGAGGCTGTTGCGCAGGATGTGGCGACGAAACACCTGCGAGGCGCTGAGCCCCTTGGCGCGGGCTGTGTCGACATAGTCCGACTTCATAGTATCAATCAGCGTTGCCCGTAGGCTCTGCTGAATAAGGGCAGCCGTCGAGAGGCCCACAACGAGTGCAGGCAAAAACAGTCGGTGTAGGTTCTCCAGAAAGCCCGTTCCGACTCCACCGGTCGGAAACAGGTCTAGTCGCAACGAGAATTCCAGGATCAGCACGAAGCAGAGCCAGAACGGCGGCATGGCGAGGAGCAGCACGAACAACTGCCGGATCAGCACATCCGCGAGACGTCCGCGGCGCAAGGCAGCGAGTGTCGCGAAAGGCAGCGCGATGGCGATGCCGATGACGGTGGAGTAAAGTGTCAGCGCCAGGGTAACCGGCAGGCGTTCGAGCACCAGGCGCGAAACGGGCAGCTTGTAGAACAGCGAATAGCCGAAGCTGCCTGTAACGCAGTCGCGCAGGAAGATCAGATATTGCTGCCACAGCGGCAGGTCGAGCCCCCACATCGTGCGCATGGCCGCAAGGTCTTCGGCGGTCGCCCGCGTGCCCATGGCGTGCTCGACGGGATCGCCCGGCATGACCTGCAGGAGCAGGAAGCTGAGGATGGTGATCCCGAACAGCACCGGCACCAGCATCAGAGAACGCTGAAGGATGGATTGAAACATGGCTGCGCCGGTCATGTTGGTAAGGTCGCCTCAAACCAGCCCCTACCGCCAGGACGGGACTGGTTCGAGAACGGGATCAATCGGCGAAGGTGACGTCCTCGAGGCGGAAGTTCGAAGTCGGCAGGATCTCGAAACCCTTGACCTCGTCACGTACCGCCCAGGCAGATGCCGGATGGTAGAGGAAGATATCCGGTGCGCCCGTTTGGAAGAGGCGGACTATCTCTTGGAACTGCTGGCCGCGCTTTTCACCATTGATGGTTGAACGCTCCTCGGCATAAAGCGCGTTCAACCGCTCGTTCTTCCACTGCGTGTGGTAGGCGTTCGCTCGCTCAGGATTAACGGCGAGGAAGCCGATCAGCTGGTCGGGATCGATCGTGTCAGACGTGGCATAGCTCAACGCCATTTCATAATTGCCGGCCTTTGTGGTTTCCCACATCGTGCCGCCTTCGATCATCTGGATGTCGATCTTGACGCCAACTGCGCCCAGCATGGCCTGAAGTGCGACAGCGGTATTCCGATGCGCGGCGTTGCTCGAATTGACGAGCATCGTGGTGCTGAGCCCGGTGACACCAGCCTCGGCCAGCATCGACTTCGCCTTCGCCGGGTCGTAAGGGTATGGCTCGAGCGCCGGATCGGCATAGGCCATCACCGGCATGGCGCTCGCCGCAACCTTGCCCGCATCGTAAAGAACGCCCTTGATCAGCGCCTGCTTGTCGATGGCGTAGTTCAGGGCTTGCCGAACCTTCTCCTGGTCGAAGGGCGGCTTGGTGGTGTTGAGCATCACGAAGTCGCTGCGATAGGGCACGACCTGGCCGACGCTGATGCCATCTTTCGCGTCGAGCGCCTTCAGCTGGTTCAGCGGTGGATCGAGGATCAGATCGGACTCGCCCGCCTCGAGCTTGATGACGCGGGCCGATCCTTCGGCCACGATGTCGAGTTCCGCGCCTTCCACGGCAGGTTTGCCGGCCTGCCAATAGTTCGGGTTGGCAGCGAGCACGATCCTCGACCCGCGTGACCATTCCTTCAAAACAAAGGGTCCGGAGCCAACCGGATGCTCGAAGAAGGCATCGCCCTCCGCTTCGACCTTCGCCTTAGGCAGGATTGCCGCCGAGAACAGCGCAAGGTTGTTGAAAGCTGGAGTGAACGGCTTTTCCAGCGTCATGACGATCTCGTTGGCGCCGCGGATCTCATAGCCGGTAATCGGCCGAAAGAAGCGGCCCCAGTCCGACTTCTCGGAAGCAGCGCGACGCAGCGAGAACTCGACATCCTGCGGCGTCACGGGTGTGCCGTCGGAAAACTTCGCGTCACGGAGCTTGAAGGTCAGGGTCAGCCCGTCTTCGGAAACGGTCCAAGCTTCGGCTAGACCCGGCTCCAGCCCAGTACCAGCTTTATCCGGCCGGATTAGGGTGTCGTAGATCAGGAGCTGCGTCCAGATGGAGCCGTTATCGCTCGTCGCGATCGGATCAAAGGACACGGCGTCCGCGCCCATGGCAACGCGTAGCGCTTTTGCCTCACCGGCGGCGGACAAGGCTAGGCTGGAAACAGTTAGGCTGGCAGCCAGCAAGACGGCTTTTATCTTCACTCTCATCGCATTCCCCTCGAATGGCGTTGGTCTTTGTGACACTTTTTGAGCAGTGCAAATTGCTTTGACACCGCAAGGCTAGCATGACTTTCTGCAGGCCTGTAATAATAACGATGCCATGACCAATCAGCAGGCTGATAATGAACCTTCGAGAGCTTGAACTGTTCGGTACGTTGATGCGCGTTGGTACGACGATCGAGACCGCGCGGGTTTTGCGCATGTCTCAGCCTAGTGTCAGCGGACACCTGAAGCGCCTGGAAGCCCGCATCGGCTTCTCATTATTCCATCGGTTCGGCAATCGACTAGAACCGACTGCCGAAGCACAGCAGCTGTTTGCTGAGGCAGCTCCAATATATGCAACGCATACGAAGATACGTGGGAGATTGAGCGAGCTTTCCGTCAACGCGACGCGGCCAATTGCCATTTCGGCTACACCAGCTGTTGTGGAGGGGTATCTTGCCAAGCTGCTGCAGAAGGCAGGTTACTCCAATTGGCAAAAGCGTCTGCATCTCCGTGTTACAGAACCAGAAATCGATGTTCGAAGCGGATGGGCGGATGTAGGCTTTCAGATGGCCGTTCCACCGAAGGCTGAGTTCCACACGGAAGAAGTGTTGCGAGTTTCCCTGCACGCAGTCTTCAAACGTCGTAGCCCATTGGAAGCCAAGCGGAGCATTTGTCTTGCTGAACTAACGAACCTTCCACTTGTTTGTTACAACCCTGGTTTTTCGCCGATGGGTGTAGCTATTCGGGAGGCCTTTGAAGCTCAGAACCTTCCATATGATCCAAGCTGCATCGTGCCGTTCACTTCGACTGTATGTCATCTAGTCGAAATGTGTGGAGGGGTGGGCATCATTGATGAGTTGACGGTTTCGAGGCTCCGGTCGCCGGATCTGGCTAGTCGTCCGCTGGTGGATGCACCTACGCTTGGTCTAATGGCTTTTTACCGCCGTAATGAACCACTTCGCGCAGCTGTTCATGACCTGCTGTCAGCGCTAAAAACAAGCTCAACCTCCAACCCGAAAGAACCGGTACTGGACAAAGTTTAGTATGTCGCCTTCTTCGCAAGAGTAGATCTCGTACGTGACGACGTCATATATCGTAGTCGCCAGCGCGCGGCGCTTCCTGCGTCTATAGCCTGATATCTGCTAGACATCCGCGTTATGAGATCAATTCACATGCGACCGGTGCCTGCGCCCCGGTATCCGGCTTTGGCCGGAAGCGGACAGTCCGCTTCCGGGTTTGAGAAGTGGAAAGCAGACATTCCGCTACTGGCCACGAGCGGACTGTCTGCTTCTTGGCAGTTGATCGGCAAAAGCTGCCTATTCTTGACCAAAGAGCTCTGCCTGTTGTGACGTGTCGAAACGATCGTCCGTCCGTAGATGTGGGTGACGCGGCTGGATACGTGGCTACCATATTGGGATCGAGAGCACAGGTTCAGACACGCTTGTTCTAAATCCTCAGGCTTGTGGAAAACAAAGCGTTCAAAGGTTAGGCTAAGAGCTCTGGCCTTACCTATCGCTGTCCGTGGCTTTTGGGCTGAAGCACGTTATCGTTCCAGATACGGATGAACTAAGAGTTGCCCGCGACTTCCGCGTTCGATCGTCAAGCCAACCCCGTAAGCACTAGCTGTCTGTCCCAGTTCGAGCACCGCTTCCGGCGATCCATCAGCTTTTACGGCGCCATCTTGAATTAACAAAAACCGGTCGGCGAAGCGACTGGCCAAGTTGAGATCATGAAGTGCCGCGATCGTCACAATATTACGCTGACGCGTCACGTCCTGAACAAGATGCATGACTTCTAACTGGCGGCGTAGGTCGAGGGCGCTTGTCGGCTCATCAAGCAACAGAACGTCAGGATCGCGCACAAGCGCTTGGCTGATTGCAACCAGTTGCTGCTGTCCGCCGCTGAGTTCCGGTACGAGCCGATCCGCAAGATGCTCGATCCCCAGCGAATCCAGCACGGATTCTACCTTCGCTATATCGTCGGAAGTCACCCTGCCGCTTCGCCAACCGCGTCTGGCAAGCATGATGACATCGAAGACGCAGAGTGCGGCACGGGTTGCGGTGTGCTGCGTCAGCAGGAAAATGCGCTCTGCTCGGCGACGCTGCGAAAGTTCGGCGAGGTTCACGCCATCGAGCGTGATCGTCCCTTCTTTCGGTGGCAGCAAACCGCTCAGCAGTTGAAACAGGGTCGACTTGCCCACACCGTTTCGCCCGATCAGCGCTGTCACTTCGCCCCGTTTGAACGGCGAGGCGGTCAGCGATGAAAACAGCGGCATCGCATGGTAGCCGAAGCACAAACCTGTGACCTCAAGGCTCATCTCCATGTCTCCTTACGGAGTGACAGGACGAGGCTGAGGAAAAACGGCACGCCGACCAGCGCGGTGATGATGCCGATTGGGTAGATCACACCAGGTGTAAGAGCCTTTGCAAGCGTCGAGGCGAGTGAAAGGATGATGGCACCGGCAGCGGCAGAAACGGGCAGGAAGTAACGCTGATCTTCGCCCACAAGCATTCGCGCCAGATGAGGACCAACAAGGCCGATAAAGCCGATAGTGCCGACGAATGCCGTTGCCGTTGCCGCCAGCAGCGATATCGAGGCGAGCATCTCAAGTCGCAGCCGAGAAACCGGCACACCCATTGTGGCCGCTCGATCGTCACCCATAGCCAGCACCGTCATCATGGAGCTGCGCATGAGGGACAATGGAATGATCAGGGCAAGAAACGCAGCGCAAACGCCGATCTTGGTCCAGGAGGCCCGCCCAAGGCTCCCCATCATCCAGAACACGATTTGCTGGAGTTGCGCTTCCGAAGACCGGTATTGGATGAAGGCCAGCAGGGCGTTGAAGGTAAAGAACAACGCGATCCCTACGAGAACGAAGGTCTCGACGGTCACCCCGCGCATGCGTGTGAAAATAAACAACACGAGCGAAGTCGCCAGCGCGAAGATGAAGGCGTTGGCAGTGATGAGAAATCCACCGGAACCTGGCCAAAGGCCGATACCCAGCGCGATTGCGAGTGCCGCCCCGAAACTTGCCGCCGATGAAATGCCGAGCGTGAACGGATCGGCGAGCGGATTATGCAGAATAGTCTGCATCTGTGCGCCGGCCATTCCAAGCATTGCGCCAATTAGAACCGCCATCAGCGCCACAGGCAAACGAACGTCCCAGACGATGATCGACAGCCTGGGCGCAACAGAGTTCGGTGAGACAAGTGCTGTCAGTACCTCGACCGGCGAGTAGGAGCCGGGCCCGACGCCCACATCGACGCATACCGACACAAGAAGGATGAGAAGTGCGCCGAGAACGAACATCGACTTCCTGAAGATGCGGCGGCGATAACGCTCGCCAGCACGCATCGGGATCGAGGGTGTCATGGTGAACTCCTGCTCGTCATTCTGCAGCGATTTCACTTGGCGAACGTCCAAAGCGACGCTTGAACGCCGTCGCAAAATTCGCCGCGCTCGAATAGCCTGCCAAGGCAGCGACCTGCTGGATACCTGTGTCGCCGCCTTCCAGCATGCGCTTCGCATCATCCAGCCGGACCTGACGGATATGATCGAGAACGCTGGTGCCGTATTTCGCCTGGAACAGGCGCTGCAATCCGCTCACGCTGACGCCTGATTGTTGAGCAATGTCCTCGACATGCAATTTTTGCCCCTGCCGCGCTTCGATAAACTGTTCCGCCTGCCGTAACCGTATGGTCTCTGTCGCACTTAACATGCTCGACCTTGGCATTGGTTCTTGATGCGTAGAGGCCGCCAAAGCCTCTGCGACGATTTCGACCGCTGCGCTTTCCACCATGAGTTCGTGTAGTGCAGACAGCCCCGCTGCAGGCTTCATGATACGAGAGACGAGGCTTGCCAGACGCCGGGTCAACTGCCAGCTCTGGCTTGCAAGATGGTCGCGCAGCAGCGCTTCCGCCGGCCGGTGATCGTCGTGCGCTGAAAGTCCGTCGCGGTCCAGCCATTCCGGCGATGCCGATACGACGAGATGGCGGATCTGTTGATGACCGCGAGAGCGCCGGCAGAAGCTCTCGAGCCGCGCACTGGAGATGATCAATCCCTGGTTCCTGCTTTCAGCTCCTTGGAAATGAAAGTTCCGGTCACCGATCGCAACGTTAACATCGCCGGACAGGAAGAAAACGCAAGAAACACCTGCATTCTGTGACGAGTTGGCGGTGAAACCGGCTTCCTCGAACACGTCGCTGGCATGCAGATGAAGGCCACGCCGGAGCTCGCGATGCCAGAACTCGCCGCGAAATAGCGGCGTGTCCATCGATAGACGATCCTCCTGGCTTTCGAAGGTCACGCCCGGACGCTGAGTGAGGTCCGAAACGCGCATGATACTCGTTGCTGTATGTACCATTTCATGCCCGATTTGGCGCTATGCCTTTGGGACGTCCGCGCCCGCCGTCAACGCGGTTGCGCGTTTCGCAAACATCTTTGGCAGCCCCGCAAACATCATCACTGTTGTACCTGCCGAGCCTCTCCCCTACCACAAATATGAATAAAAAAGTCAACTTTTGGACGGGGAAGTGGTATGAGAAGCATGTCGCGCACATCGGCTGTCGTTGGCGCCACAGCAGGTCTGCTGACGGCGCTGTCTTGCAGCACGGCCCTCGCGCAAACGCCCGTCACACTCGATCAGGTCGTCGTCACCGGTGAAGGCGAGGCCAGCGGCAAGGGTCCAGTCAACGGTCTGGTGGCGAAGCGAAGTGCATCAGCCTCCAAGATCGATACGCCGCTGCTCGAAACGCCACAAGCCGTCAGCGTCGTGTCGCGCAAGGAGATCGATGCTCAGGGCGCAGAAAGCGTTTCGCAGGCGCTACGTTATACGCCCGGCGTTCTGTCCGATCCAAACGGCCACGACATCCGCTATGACTGGCTCTACATCCGCGGTTTCAGCACCTATGGCACGATGTGGCTGGACGGCCTCAACCTTCCGGGCGATCCGAACAACTACGCCGTGCCGACGATCAATCCCTATTCGCTTGAGCGAATAGAGGTCATCAAGGGACCAGCGTCCGTCATGTATGGTCGCGCTGTCCCCGGCGGTTTGATCAACCAGGTCAGCAAGCGGCCCCAGGCTGAGACGCATCGCGAGGCGTCAGTCGGGACTAATGGCTTCGGAGGCGTGCAGGGCTCCGTCGACATGACTGGCAAGATCACCGAGGACGGCACCTGGCTCTATCGGTTCGCAGGACAAGCCAAGAACCTTCATACCCAGATCGACCATGAGCGCGACCGCCAGGTCATGCTGGCGCCAAGCATCACCTGGGCGCCGACCGACGCGACTTCGCTGACACTCTACGGCTACTACCAGCATGATGTGCCGATCTTCAGCCCTCGCTTCTACCCCGCCACTGGCACCTTGCTACCAAACCCGGCTGGCCAGATCCCGCGCGACGTATTCCTGGGAGATCCGAACTGGGGTGAGTTCAACCGCGATTTCTATTCGCTCGGTTATGAATTCGAGCATGCTTTCAACGAGACATGGACGGTTCGGCAGAACCTGCGCTACTCGGCTGCTAAGCAGAACATGGACCTCGTTCTGGTCAATCCGGCATTTGCCTACAATGGTCCCGGCACGACCCTAAGCCGCGTTACCGCCATTGCTGAGGACGATCTCAGCAACTTCGCGGTTGATAGCCAGGCGGAAGCGCGTTTCGAGACAGGCGCGCTTGATCATACAGCGCTGATGGGCCTCGACTATGTGCGCACCCGCTCCAGCACCAATTTCGGCAATACGGGCCCAGGCGTTGCTGTGCCGCCGATCGACTATCTCAACCCGGTCTACGGCTTCGACTTCCCACGTGCCTCCTTCACTCGCTCCGGATTGCAAGTGCAGAATCAGGTCGGCGTCTATGCGCAGGATCAGATCCGCTATGATCGTTGGGTCGGCACGTTTGGCCTGCGTTACGACGTGTCGGATATCGACAGCGACAACCGCCTGAACGGCAGCAGTGTCACGACACGCGACGAGGCGCTTACAGGTCGCGCAGGCATCACATATCTCTTCGANNTCGACCTCTTTCTTGCCGCAGCTCGGGACGGACCGTCTCGGCCAACCTTTCGAGGCCCTCACTGCACGCCAGTTCGAGGTTGGCATAAAGTATGAACCGACCGGTGGACGCGGGATGATCGGTGTGTCGCTCTTCGACATGCGCATCGAGAACGGCCTGACCAATGATCCTATCAACACGCTTTTTTCGGTTCAGACCGGCAAGCAGCGCGTGCGTGGGATCGAGCTTGAAGGCAAATACGAGATCACCCCATCGCTTGCGGTTCTTGGGTCATATGCCTTCTCGGATTCGGAAGTGCTTGAATCAAACAATCCGCGCCAGGTTGGTCGCGCGCTGGAGCGGCTTCCTGAACATCAGGGATCGGTTTGGGTGAGCTATCAGCCGAGCTATGTGGACGGTCTGTCGCTAATGGCCGGCGTTCGCGCCACCTCGTCCTACAATGCCGACACGAACCGTCTGGCACAGTTGAAGATCCCTGATCGTGCGCTTGTTGATATTGGTGCGGAGTTCGATTTCGGTGCCTTGAACGAGACTTATGAAGGCACGAGGCTGAAAGTCGGCGTCACCAACCTGTTTGACGAGAAGTATGTGTCGCATTGTCTAAATGCCACCGGCGGCAGCTGTAATTACGGCGCGGCACGCACTTTTACCGCCAGCCTGAAATACGAATGGTGACATTGATCCACCATCGCCAGATCGATTGCGTCGCCCTTCACCGGGCAGCCCAATTCGCGCGGCTGATCGCTGCCTTTGCGCTAAGCTTGCTTTTGGCTGTCTTTTCGACCGGTATGGCACGCGCCGAGCCAGTCACGGTTACCGATATTATGGGCCGCCAGGTGTCGCTCGACGCGCCTGCCAAACGCATCATCCTGGGCGCTGGTCGTCACCTGCCGGTGCTCGGTCTCATTCATTACGACCCAGCCTCTCTCCTTGTTGGCTGGCGTGATGACTTTCGCCGCGACGTGGCAACCTTCGAGGCATGGGCCTCGAAGTTCCCAAGACTGGCTGACTTACCCGTCGTCGGTGGCCCGGCAGGCTCTGGCCTCGATGTCGAAACCGTCGTAGCGCTCGAACCCGACCTGGTGATCCTCAGCCTGTACGATGCAGAAGCTCTCGATTCAGCGCGCTCGATCGAGATGCTCGAACGGCTAGGTATACCAGTGCTCGTTCTCGACTTCTTCTCGCAGCCCTTGAAGAATTCCCGACCCAGCCTTCGGATGTTGGGTCAGGTGCTCGGCACAAGCGAGAAAGCGGAGGCCTTCATCGCCTTTTATGATCGACATATGAAGGCAATTGCGGATGGCCTCGCCGTCGCGCCATTCGAACGACCATCCGTCTTCATGCATGTCCATGCCGGAGGCACGCCCTGCTGCGCCTCACCCGGTCATGGTATCTTCAATGACATGATCGAACTGGCGGGCGGTCGAAACTTGGCACTCGACTACATCCCAGGTTTGTATGGCGACGTCAGTGTCGAACAGCTGCTTGTGGACGATCCGCAAATCTATATCGCGACGGGCGGCGCCTACCAGGCAGCTCGGGGCGGATTGGTACTTGGGCCGGGCATCCCGGAAGCCGATGCCCGTGCATCGTTCGAAGGCCTTCTTCGCGAGGGACCTCTTGCGCAGCTGACGACGATACGCGAAGGGCGTGCACAAGCGTTGTGGCAGATGTTCAACGACACACCTATTCATATCGTCATGATTGAGCGGCTGGCGAAGCTCTTCCACCCTGACCGCTTCCCTGATCTCGATCCGCAAGCAACGCTCGACCAAATCAATCGCGATTTCCTAACCGTGCCGATGACAGGCACGCTCTGGTTGGATCAATGATCCTCGCAGCTCCGGTTCAGGATACCAACGTGCATACGACCCATGCCACTGTTCACCTCACAAACCCTATGACCGTGATGGAAGCCATGCGCTCTCATTTGGCCGAGCACGACATCGAGGTCATCAAAACAAACGGCGCATTCCATGCCGAACTCCGTGGCGCCAAGGCTGTACTGCGCGCAGACGGGACAAAACTAGCTCTTGAAGCCCGAGCAACAAGCCAAGCGCATCTTGAGGATGTCACCGCCTTCCTTGCTGCCCACGTCTTGGAATTCGCCAATCCGGAGGTTCCCTCCATCCGCTGGGATGGGATGCCGGAGCGGCAACTCTTCGCCGACTTCCGCGAACTGCGTGTAATTTTAGTCACCGACATCACGCCGCACATGCGCCGCGTGACTTTGGCCGGCGACAATCTTTTCCGTTTCGCGACAAGTGAAAACCTGCATGTCCGGCTGTACTTTCCGCAAGCCGGCACCGAGCCGGAATGGCCTGTGCGTGGACCTAATGGACTGCCACTCACCGGGGCTTCCGCCGGACGTCTCGATATTCGAAAATATACGATCCGCCGCATCGATCCCGCTTCCGGCGAGCTCGACATAGACTTCGTGCTGCATGACGATGCAGGCCCCGGCAGCGGGTGGGCTGCCCGCGCAGTTCCGGGTGATCGTCTCGGCATGGCCGGACCCGGCGGGCGAAGCGCGAAAGCGACCGACTGGGTGCTTCTCGCTGGTGACGAAACGGCTCTTCCCGCTATCGCTCGCATCATGGAAGAGCTTCCTGCGACCACTCGCGGTTACGCCCTGATCGAAGTCACAGACGAACACGACCACTTACCTCTTCGCCATCCCGATCGCGTCGTTCTGCAATGGCTGCATCGACGTAGCGGTGAAACCCTCACAGCCGCGACCCGCGCAGTTGCCATACCGACCAAGGGATCGCGCTTCTGTTGGGCTGGTGCCGACTTCGAGTCTATACAGGCAATCCGTCAACATTGGCGCGATCATGGGCTGTCAAAGCATGAACAACTCGCCGTCTCGTACTGGCGACGCGGGACTGCTGATGCTTAAACTGCCTTATAACACCGTGCTTGCATTGCTGCTTTATCAAACGCAATGCGCGTAGACTGCTGATAGGGGCTTCGCTGTGACGAGTTGCCTCCTTCTCGGTAGATAGCTGGACTGTGCATTGATGAGGGCGAAGCCTGCAGCCTAAGGGAGTGGGCCACAAACAGTGCGATCATCGATGACAAAAGAGCTTTGGTCATCGCGAGCTTCTCTAACAGCGCAGAAGCAGATGATGGCTATTAACGGACGGTCTGTTTTCATATACGACAACTAGGAAGCTCCCGCTTCCTTTCAGCTCGACGGGATGCACGGCTCGATGCATCTGGCTTCCGATACTTTGTGGAACCAAGCACTGTTTAAGCCACCATCAGCGATGAAATGAGAGGCTGGCGACAAGGCGTCGATCAGGTTACGGGCGCCCTTGTGGTCGCTTATCTGGCCTTCCGACAGGAGCAGGATGATCGGTCGGCCTTTCCCGTCGCAGTTGCTGTGGAGCTTGCCTTTGGCTCCCGATCAAGTAAGATCGACCACATCATTGCAGCTCTGGAGGCTAGTGCCAGCAAGTCAGCGGTCTGCCGTACATTCACCATCGCGCGTTCCACACTGATCGACGCGCTCGCGCGTGTTGAATGGTCAGGACCGCCGGCTGGCCGAGGCACGCCGTCAAAGAGGCGAGGGCGGTGACATGACGGCAGCTACCCACTTCGACCTTTTCGACGAAGCTCCGGGTTACAGGCAGTTAAGGTGCCAATGATTTAGACCCGCTCCAGCGCGACCGCGATGCCTTGGCCGACGCCGATGCACATGGTTGCCAGAGCATAGCGGCCCTTGCGCAAAGACAATTCCAGCGCCGCCGTGCCAGCAATTCGGGCACCGGACATGCCAAGCGGATGGCCGAGCGCGATTGCGCCGCCATTCGGATTGATGTGCTCCGCATTCTCGGCGAGGCCGAGTTCGCGGAGCACTGCGATGCCCTGGGAGGCAAAAGCTTCGTTGAGTTCGACGACGTCGAAATCCTTGGGCGACAAGCCGAGGCGAGCGCAGAGTTTCTGCGTTGCCGGAGCCGGGCCGATACCCATGACGCGCGGCGGAACGCCGGCGGCCGCTCCGCCAAAGATGCGGGCGATCGGCGTAAGGCCATATTTCTTTACCGCCGCTTCCGAAGCGACGATCAGCGCGGCTGCGCCGTCATTGACGCCTGACGCATTACCGGCGGTCACGGTGCCGCCCTCCTTCTTAAAAGGCGTGCCTAGCTTGGCGAGCATTTCGATCGTTGTCGCGCGCGGATGCTCGTCCCTCCCAACAACGACCGGATCGCCCTTGCGCTGCGGGATGATGACCGGGGTGATCTCCTGCGCAAGACGTCCGTTTTCCTGCGCCGCAGCCGCCTTCTTCTGGCTGCGCACGGCGAATGCGTCCTGATCTTCGCGCGAGACCTTGTAGTCCGCGGCAACGTTCTCGCCGGTCTCCGGCATGGAATCGACGCCGTACTGCTTCTTCATCAGCGGATTGACGAAACGCCAGCCGATCGTGGTGTCGTAGATCTCGGCGTTGCGCGAAAAGGCGGTCTCGGCCTTGGGCATGACAAAAGGCGCGCGGCTCATGCTTTCCACCCCACCAGCAATGATCAGCTCGGCCTCACCGGACTTGATGGCGCGGGCAGCGGTGATCAGCGCATCCATGCCGGAGCCGCAGAGCCGGTTGATCGTGGTGCCGGAAACCGATACCGGAAGCCCGGCAAGCAGGAGAGACATGCGGGCGACGTTGCGGTTGTCCTCGCCCGCCTGGTTGGCGCAGCCAAAGACGACGTCGTCGATCGCGTCCCAGTCGATGCCGGCATTGCGCGCGATGAGTGCCTTCAGCGGCACGGCGCCGAGATCGTCAGCACGGACGGAGGATAGCGAACCGCCGAAGCGGCCGATCGGGGTGCGGATGTAATCGCAGATATAGGCTTCGGCCATTGTCAGGGTCTCACAGTTCCGGGACGACGAGATCGGCGACCTCGCCCTCGACATGCAGCTTGGCGCCAGTGATCGATTGCAGGTCGTCTAGGCTGATCGCCGGCAGCTTCTCGCGCAGCACGAAGCGGCCGTCCCTGATGTCGATGACGGCGTGGCTGGTATAGACCCGCGTGATGCAGCCGACGCCGGTGAGCGGGAAGGTGCATTTTTCCACCAGCTTTGGATCGCCGTTCTTGGTGACGTGTTCGGTGATGACGAAGACCTGCTTTGCGCCGTGGACCAGATCCATCGCGCCGCCGACGGCCGGTACGCCGTTCGAGCCGACGCGCCAGTTGGCAAGGTCACCGTTTTCCGCAACCTGCAGCGCGCCGAGGATGGCGACGTCGAGATGGCCGCCGCGCACCATCGCAAAACTGTCGGCATGGTGGAAGAAGGCCGAACCCGGCTTCAGGGTGACGGCACGCTTGCCGGCATTGATCAGATCCCAGTCCTCTTGGCCCGGCTTCGGCGCCTCACCGAAATCGAGAATGCCGTTTTCGGTGTGGAATATCGCTTGCCGGCCAGGCGGCTGGTAGCGGGCGACCATTTCGGGAAAGCCGATGCCGAGATTGACATAGGCGCCATCGACGATGTCCTGCGCCGCGCGCCAAGCGATCTGGACATTGGAGAGCTTCACGTCGTCGTTGAGATTCTTCGTCTCGGTGCTCATGCGTAAATCTCTCCGGCGCGGATCATCTCTTCTTCCTGGCGGGCATTCGCCACCTCGACAACGTGATCGACAAAGATGCCCGGCGTGACGATATGTTCGGGATCGATGTCGCCGACCGGCACGAGCCTTGTCACCTGCACGATGGTCTTCGCCGCGGCCATGCACATCAGCGGGTTAAAATTACGCGCCGCCTTGTTGTAGGTGAGGTTGCCGTTGATATCGCCGAGATGCGCCTTGATCAGCGCGAAATCGGCCTTCAACCAGCGCTCCTGCACGTAGCAGCGGCCGTCGAATTCGCCGATCGGCTTGCCTTCGGCGAGCTCGGTGCCATAGGCGGTCGGCGTGTAAAAGGCTGGAATGCCAGCGCCGCCGGCGCGGATGCGCTCGGCAAGCGTGCCTTGCGGAACAAGCTCCAGCTCGATCCGGCAGGCAAGATAGCGGTCGGTGAAGGCACGCGGATCCGAAGACTTCGGGAAGGAGCAGATCATCTTCTTCACCATGCCGGCGTCGATCATGGCAGCGATGCCGATGCGACCATTGCCGGCATTGTTGTTGATGACGGTCAGGCCCTTAGGCCCCTTGTCGATAAGGGCATGGATGAGTTCGATCGGCGCACCGGAGCCGCCAAAACCGCCGATCATCACGGTTGCGCCGTCGCCGATGCCGGCCACTGCTTCGGCCAGGCTTGCGATCCTCTTGTCCACGAACACTCCTCCTCACGGCCAAATCTCTGCGATCGCGTCGTAGGCCCATAGCCACTAGCCGGCAATGTTTTTGTGCGATATATGATATTTGTTCAATTATCGCACATAGGAGATAGGCATTGTGAAGGGAACGGATTTCGTTGGCGGTCTCGCCAAGGGCCTGAAGGTAATCGAGGCCTTCGGTGACACGACGCGCCGGCTAGCGATTGCCGATGCCGCCAATACGACGGGGCTCGACCGGGCGACGGCGCGGCGCTGCCTGCTGACGCTCGCAGAGCTGGGTTATGCCGACTACGACGGAAAGTTCTTCACGCTGACGCCCCGCATCCTGCGGCTTGGCCACGCCTATCTTTTAGCAACGCCGCTGCCTCTGATCGTCCAGCCCGTGCTTGATCGGCTAGCGGAGACCATTCACCAGAGCGCTTCGGCCAGCGTGCTCGATGACACCGAGATCGTCTATGTGGCGCGCGCGTCGCAACAGAGGGTCATGTCGATCAACCTCACACCTGGCAGCCGCCTGCCGGCCTATTGCGCCTCAATGGGGCGGGTGCTGCTCTCCGCGCTTCCGGAGGCCGATGCGCGGGCACGGCTCGAGCGATCCGAGCTGCGGGCGCTGACCCCGCATACGAGAACCGAGATCGAGGGTCTGATGGCCGAACTGGCGCTGGTGCGGGACCAGGGCTATGCGGTCATCGACCAGGAACTCGAGCTAGGTCTATGCTCGCTGGCCGTTCCCCTGCACGACGACCGCGGCCATGTGGTCGCGGCGATCAATATCGGCGCGCCGGCAGCGCAGATCGCCGCAAGCGAGATGGCTGGCCGCTTTCTCGGACCGCTGAAGCAGGCGGCGGCGACGCTGCGTCCGCGATTAAGATAGCTACCGATATTTCATCAGCTTGTTAGCATAAGGAAACAATCCAGTGATGAGGTCTTGCTGAGAACGGTTTGTGTACGACAAGGGGCAGATCGTCGAGGATGCGCCTCCCGAACGGTTCTTCACCAACCGTCACACGAGCACAGCAAGGCCTTCCTGGGCCAGGTCCTGCATCGATCCAAGGTTTCCGGCCGGCATCTGCCTATGCATAGCGCGAGACGGCGAGGTCGGTAGCGTCGATCTCGGGTTTGCGGCCGCTGACGAGATCGCTGATCACGCGGGCAGAACCCGTGCTCATCGTCCAGCCAAGCGTGCCATGGCCGGTGTTGAGGTAGAGGCCGGCGATCCTGGTCGGCCCGATGACGGGGGTACCGTCCGGCGTCATCGGGCGCAGCCCCGACCAGAAGGAGGCCTTCGAGACGTCACCGCCGGGGAAGAGTTCCGTCACCGAGTGCTCCAGCGTGCTGCGGCGGGCCTGGCCGAGATCATTTGTATAGCCGGAAATCTCCGCCATGCCGCCGACGCGAATGCGGTCGCCGAGACGGGTGATGGCAATCTTGTAAGTCTCGTCCATGACGGTCGATTCAGGTGCGCGCGAGGCGTCCGTGATCGGGATCGTCAGCGAGTAGCCCTTCACCGGATAAACCGGCAGCTTGACGCCGAGCGGCTGGACCATTTTAGGCGAATAGCTGCCGAGCGCCACGACGACGGCATCGGCGGCGATCCTGGCGCCCTGTTCCGTCACCACGCCGCGCATACCGCCAGCCTCGACATCGAGACCCTTGATCGTCGTGCCGTAGGAAAAGCGGACGCCAAGCGTCTCGGCCTGCTTTTCCAATGCATTGGCGAACTTGAAACAGTCGCCCGTTTCGTCCTTCGGCGTCAGCAGCCCCCCGACAACCTTGTCACGGACATGAGCGAGCGCCGGCTCAACCCGCACGCAGTCATCGCGGTCGAGAACTTCGTAGGGGATGCCGTCCGCTGCAAGCGCCTTGACGTCCTTGTAGGAGGCATCGAGCTGCGCCTGGGTGCGAAAAAGCTGCAGCGTACCCTGCATGCGCTCGTCATAGGCGATGCCGGTCTCGGCGCGGACATCGGCAAGCGCGACGCGGCTATAGTCGGCCAACCGCAACATGCGGCTTTTGTTGATCGCGTAGCGCTCCGAGGTACAGTTGGACAGCATCCTCACCATCCAGGAGATCATCGCCATGTCGAGTTTGGGGCGCAGGATCAATGGTGCATGCTGCATGAAGATCCATTTCAGCGCCTTGGCCGGAATGCCCGGTGCCGCCCAGGGCGAGCAGTATCCGAAGGAGACCTCGCCGGCATTGGCGAAGCTGGTCTCCAGCGCCGGGCCCTTCTGCCGGTCTATAACGGTCACCTCGTGGCCAGCCTTGGCTAACTGGTAGGCAGAAGTGACGCCAACGATTCCGGCCCCGAGAACAATGACTTTCATGGTATTCCCCTGATCGAGCTTTGCGCTCTTATCGATATTGACGATGGTAGCGGTGACCGAGGCCGGTCAGAATTTCATAGGCGATGGTTCCGGCGTCGCGCGCGACTTCTTCCAGCGTCTGGTGCGGCCCGATCATCTCGACCATGCTGCCAAGCTTCAGCGTGCCTTCCGGCAGGGCCGAGATGTCGACCGTCATGCTGTCCATCGACACGCGGCCGACGATCGGCAGACGAATGCCGTTGAAATAGACGGCGCCCCTATCGCTGAGGCAGCGCGGCAGGCCATCGGCATAGCCTGCGGCGATGGTCGCAAGCCGGGTAACGCAAGTCGTCACATGCGTAGCACCGTAGCCGACCTTGGTGACGGCCGGAACGGTGCGGGTCTGGACGACGGCGATGTCGAGGCCCACGACNNCGGCTGGCCGAAGGTCGGCGCGCCGCCATAGAGCGCGATACCCGGGCGGGCGAGCACGCCGTGATAGCGATCGCCGAGACACGCCGCCCGAATTCGCAAACGAGACGTCGATGCCGGGAAATTCCGCGGCGATCCTGGCGAACTCCCTATGCTGGTCGCTGTTCTGGACGCTGTTCGGCTCGTCGCCGGAAGCCAGATGGCTCATGATGAACAGGATATTGAGACTGGTGCCGGCCTTGAGCTCGGCCGCGAGCGCCGCCCCCTCTTCCGGTTGCAGCCCGAGGCGGGACATGCCGGTATCGAACTGCACGACAACCGGAAGCCGCTTGCCGAGGCTGGCGCCCAGGGCCGTCCACCGATGCCACTGCTCCAGCGAATTGACGACCGGCACAATGCCGGCCTTGGCGCAGGAAGTCTCGCTTCCGGGCTGCAAGCCGTTCAGCACGAACATCCTGGCATCATCCGCCATAACGCGCCGCAGTCGGGTAGCTTCGACATAATGGGCCACGAAGAAATGCCGACAACCCTTGTAATAGAGCGCCCGCGCGACCCGCTCCGCACCGAGCCCATAGGCATCCGCCTTGACAACCGCCGCCGCCCGTCCGGGCGCGACCAGGGCCGACAGTTTCTCGTAATTGCAGCCAAGCGCCTGCAGGTCGATTGTCAGGATTCCGGAAGCGCCTTCGGCCGAGGCTTGGAAGGGCAGCGTTACATCGAGAGCTGCAGCGTTCATGTCCAATCCGCGCTAAGGTGGACAGATCTTAGTGAAACGATCCTCGAATTTCACGCATATGATTGCATGAAAATTTCGATAACTTATAATTTTTGAAATGGAACCCGAATTTTTGGAATAATACGCTATGGCCTCTCTCGATGCGATCGACCGCAATATTCTGCGCCTTCTACGGCTCGATGCGCGGATGAACAATTANNACAATGTGAAGATCGCCGAGGAGGTCGGACTGTCGCCATCAGCCTGTATGCGGCGCATACGCATCATGGAGGATAGCAACGTCATCCGCGGCTATACGGTGCTCGCCGATACCGCGTCGATCGAGTCCACCATCGCGGTGATCATCAACATTACGCTGGAGCGGCAGACGGAGGAGCATCTCGATCGCTTCGAGGCGGCGGTGCAAAAACACCCGGAAATCCGCGAATGCTTCCTGATGACCGGGGGCTCGGACTATCTGCTGCGCGTCGAGGTCGCCAATGCCGGCGAGTTCGAGCGAATCCACAAGGAAATCCTTTCGACCCTGCCGGGCGTCTTGCGCATCCATTCGAGCTTTTCGATCCGAAACGTGCTGGCGACGCGCATCAAAAGCAGGCGCTGAGCATTACCTATCGTGCAGCCTGGCTTCGAGGTCGCGGCCGCTGGCGGAAGCCTGCTCCAGCCGTTCGGCAAATTCCCGCCGCAGGGTGCGGCGCAGCATGGCGGCATGGTGGCGACGGATGTCAATCGGCTCCTCGGGACGGAGTTTCGGCACCTGCACCGGGCGGCCGTTGTCGTCGACCGCGACCATGGTAAAGTAACAGGAATTGGTGTGACGTCGGAGCCCCGAGCGGATGTTCTCTGCCTCGACGCGAATACCGACTTCCATCGATGTGCGGCCCGTATGGTTGATCGAGGCGCGAAAGGTCACGAGCTCGCCGACATCGATCGGCTCCTTGAAGGTCACCTGATCGACGGACAGCGTCACGGCATATTGCTGCGAATAACGCGAGGCGCAGGAGAAGGCGACGCGATCGAGGAGGTTCAGAAGAGCGCCGCCGTGCACCTTGCCGGAAAAGTTCGCCATGTNNATGTCCGGCGTCATCAAAACCGTCATTTCCAAGCGTCTCGGGTCAGCCTCGGCCAATGCCATCCGTCGTCCCACGTTGAGTTTGATGCCGATGGAACGCAACCTGCCTACTGCAACGCGCGGTGCGAGACTTAAGCGCGTGACAGGATGAAATCGGCGCAGCGTTCAGCGATCATGATCGTCGGCGCATTGGTGTTGCCGCTGACAAGCGTCGGCATGACCGAGGCATCGGCAACCCGTAAACGCGGAACGCCGATCACCCGCAACTGACTGTCGACCACGGCCATGGCGTCGCGGCCCATCTTGGCCGTGCCGGAGGGGTGGTAGACGGTCTTGGCTATGGAGCGCGCGTGTTTCTCGATCGCCTCGTCGCTCTGTGCTTCGTCGCCGGGAGCCAATTCGCGGAAGCCGAGCGCCTTCATCGCCGGCGCAGCTAGGATCTTGCGGCCGAGCTTGATACCGCGCATCAGGGTTTCGATGTCAGTCCGGTTGTTGAGGTTATTGCCGAAGAACACGATCGGATCCTCGGCCCTGGTGCTTCGCAGCGAAACCTTGCCCCGTGCCTCCGGGCGCAGGATGCACGGATTGATCGATACGCCGTGGCCATCCATCTGCCCGCGCGAGGCGTCGCCTACCAGAGCCGGCGTCACATGGAACTGGATGTCCGGCCGGCCGCAGCCGGACGTATCGATGAAGCCGCCCGTCTCGACCACGTTGGAGGTCAGCAGGCCAGCGCGGCCGAAGAGATACTGCAGGCCGTTGAGGGCGGCCCGAAGCCCCTTGTCCTGTCCCTTCATCGAGACCGGCCGATCGGTGATGCCGTAGACGGAGGCTGTGATATGGTCCTGAAAATTCTCGCCGACGCCGGGCAGGTCGCGCAGCACCGGAATGCCGTGCGATGCAAGATGTACCGCCGGCCCGATGCCGGAGAGCATCATCAGCTTCGGCGTCGCCAGTGCGCCGGCGCACAGAATGACCTCCTCCTTGGCCCGGGCTTGGTGATCCACGCCGTCGGCCGTGCGATAAGCGATCCCCGAGGCGGCGCCATTTTCCATCATGATGCGGGAGACGGCGCTATCGGTGCTGATCGTGAGCAGCGGCGATCCCTTGACCGCCTTGAGATAGGTGGCGGCCGTCGAGCCGCGCCGCGCATTGAAGGTGGTGGTCTGGAAGAAGCCGACGCCTTCTTGTGACGCTCCGTTGAAATCATGCGTCAGGGGCAGGCCCACTTCCTGGGCGGCGCGCAGGAAGGCCGAACTGATCGGATGACGGTGGCGCGGCTCCGAGACCTTCAACGGACCGCTGGTGCCGTGATATTCGCCGGCCAGCGTCTCGTTGTCCTCGCTACGCTTGAACACCGGCAAGACGTCGTCATAGCCCCAGCCCTCGCAGCCGAGATCACGCCAGGTGTCGTAATCCTGCGCCTGGCCGCGGATGTAGATCATTGCATTGACGGAAGAGCCGCCGCCGAGCGTGCGGCCCTGCGGTACGACCAGCACCCGGCCATTGGCGCCGGGTTCCGGCTCGGTCTGATACATGAAGGTGCGTTTCGTACCAAGCACGCGCACGAAGGCGGCCGGGATGTGGATGAAGGGCATATTGTCCTTCGGCCCGGCCTCCAGCATCAGCACGCTCTTGCCGGCCTTGACCAGCCGGTTCGTCACCACGCAGCCGGACGAGCCGCCGCCCACGACGATGTAATCAAACGTTTTCATCCGCTGCCGCTCAGGTCCCGGCTCAGGCGCCGACGTGGCTGACGAACTTCGTCGTCAGATAGCCATCGAGGCTTTCCGCACCGCCTTCGCTGCCGTAGCCACTATCCTTGATGCCGCCGAACGGCGTCTCGGCGGCGGCGATGCCAAAATGGTTGATCGACACCATGCCCGCCGCCAGCTCCTCGGCGAAGCGGTCGGCCGTCTTGAGAGAGCGGGTAAAGGCGAAAGCAGCGAGGCCGAAGGGCAGCCGGTTGCTGCGCTCGATCGCCTCGTCCACCGAACCGACGCGCACCAGAGCCGCGACCGGCCCGAAGGGCTCCTCGTTCATGATGCGGGCTTCTTCCGGTACGTCGGACAGCACCGTCGGCTCGAAGAAGAAACCGGCATTGCCGATACGGCGACCGCCGCATTCCAGCTTGGCGCCGGCCGAGATAGCGTCATCGACTAACATTTCCATCGCATCGAGGCGGCGCGGATTGGCGAGCGGGCCCATCTGGGTTTCGTCAGCCAGACCGTCACCCACCTTCAGCGCCTTTGCGCCGGCGACGAAGCTGTCTCTGAAGCCGTCATAAACTGAGTCATGTACATAAAATCGCGTCGGCGAGGCGCAGACCTGACCGGCATTGCGATATTTCAGCATGACGCCGAGCTTGGCTGCAGCCGCCACATCCGCGTCGTCCGCGACGATGTACGGCGCATGGCCGCCGAGCTCCATCGTGGAACGCTTCATATGCGAGGCGGCCGCTGCTGCCAGCGCCTTGCCGACCGGAACCGAGCCGGTGAAGGAGATCTTCTGGATGATCGGGGAAGCGATCAGGTAGTCCGACACTTCGTGCGGAATGCCGAAGACGATGTTGATTACGCCGGCCGGCACGCCAGCGTCTTGGAAGGCTCTGGCAAGCTCGATACAGGCCGAAGGTGTTTCTTCCGGCGGCTTGGCGATCACCGAGCAACCGGCGGCCAGCGCTGCGGAAATCTTGCGGACGAGTTGGTTGATCGGAAAGTTCCACGGCGAGAAGGCGGCAACGGGGCCAACCGGTTCCCGCAGCGACATCTGCCGCGCACCCGGCACGCGCGAGGGGATGACACGGCCGTAAATGCGGCGGGCTTCCTCGGCATGCCATTCGATATGTTCCGGTGCGGCATTGGCTTCGCCGCGCGCCTCGGCCAGCGGCTTGCCCTGCTCGCGCACCATATGCTGGGCGATCGTTTCCGCCCGCTCCCGGACGATACCGGCTGCCTTCTGCATGATGCGGGAACGTTCGAGCGCCGTCATCTTGCGCCAGGTCTCGAAGCCCCGGCTGGCTGCGCCAAGCGCGGCATCCAGATCGGCGCGTTCGGCGATCGGCAATTGCGCAATACGCTGTCCGGTCGCGGGGTTCTTGACCTCGGCAGTGCGGTTGCCGGAGGCGGCACGCCAGATCCCATCGATCAAGAGCGGTTTATCGAGCATGACTGATTTCCTTGAAATTGCGATCAAATTCCGGTTTCGGCAGGCTGCTGGCGACCTGCGCATATTCGTCTGCGATGCGGGCAACGATCTCGGCGGCCGGCAGAACTTCCTTGACGAGGCCCGCGCTCTGACCGGCCTCGACCTTGCCTGCATCCACGTTGCCGTCGAAAGCGGCGGTCTTGAGCGAACTTGCGGTGAACAGAGCCTTGCGCTGTTCGTCCGGGAGCCCCTCGGCCTCGGCCTTGGCCATGCCCTCGGCAAACTCGTTGCGGATGACACGGATGACGCCGAAACCACGGCCAACGACCATGGTGTCGGCAACGCCGGCCTTGACCAGCAGGTCCTGATAGGCGGGATGCAGCCGCGCCTCGCGCGACATCATGAAGCGCGAGCCGAATTGCGCGGCGCCAGCGCCAAGCGAGAGAGCAGCTGCAAGTCCGTGGCCATCGGCAAAGCCGCCCGAGAGGATCAGGGGCATGTCGGGCACGGCCTTGGCAATGGCGCGGCCGAGCACCAGCGTCGAGACGAGTTCCGGAGGCGGGTGACCACCGGCCTCGCCGCCAACGGCGATCAGTCCATCGACACCGGCATCGGCAGCCTTGAGGGCATGGATCTCGCCGGAAACAACGTGCAGGCAGATCGTGCCGGCGGCCTTGAAGCGGTCTATGTATTTCTTCGGCCCGCCCTGGGATGCGATCAGCACAGGAATGCGCTTCTCGAGCAGCATGTCCATGATCGCCTCGGCGCCCTCGCGATAAACCGGGAGGTTGACGGCGAAAGGCTTGTCGGTGCCGGCCTTGATCTCGTCGATCGCCTCTTCGAGATGATGCGGGAACATCGGGCCGGCGGCAAGCACTCCAAGACCGCCGGCATTGGAGACGGCAAGCGGCAGCGTGGAATTGGAGGATGCCCAAGACATGCCGGCCTGGACGATCGGAAGGTGTATGCCGAGAAGCTTGGTGACGCTGGTTTCGATGCGCATGTCAGACCTCGATGCCTGCGAGCTTGCGGGCGTGGGCGGCAAGCTGTTTCTTCTGGATTTTCGAGCTGGCGGTCATGCCGATCGATTCGAAATCCTCGACGATCCACACGTGACGGGGGACCTTGAAGCCAGCCATTTCCTTCTTTGCCCAGTCGATGATCTCGCTCGGCGTCGTGTTGCAGCCCTCGTTGAGAATAACAAAGGCGGCGGTGACCTCGACCAGCCGCTCGTCCGGCAGGCCAACAACGGCTGCCTGCCGGATCAGCCGGTTCTGGTGCAGTACGTTCTCGACATCGGCGGGCGAGACGTTCTCGCCGCCGACGCGCACGATATCCTTGGCCCGGCCCATGAAGCGCAGCCGCCCGGACGCGTCGAGGGCGCCGAGATCGCCGGTCGCCAGCCAGCCGTCGGGAGAGAGCGCCGCGGCGGTTTCCTCCGGCTTGTCGAAATAGCCCTTCATGATGTTCCAGCCGCGTACCTGGATCTCACCCGGCTCGTCAGGCCCGGCATCGCGAACATCCGCTGTACGGATGCGCACCTCCACACCGGTCTGGATGCGCATAGCGGCGCTGACCCGGATATCTTCCGGCTCCCACCAGCAGGACTGCGAGACGTTCGGGGAGGCCTCCGAGAGGCCGTAGCCGACGACGCATTCGCGGGCTCCGAGTTCGTCGATGACGCGACGGACGATGGTGGGCGAGGCGGCAAGCCACGCGCCGCGCAGATTGAGCTTGCGCGAGGGCAGGTCGGGATGCGTCAGCAGCATCAGCGCCATTGTGTCATTGCCGGAAAAATGCGTGCAGCGCTCCGCTTCTATCAGCCGCAACGCCTCGCCGGGTTCGAAGCGGTCCATGCTGACGAGCGTTGTGCAATGCTGCAGGCAGGAGAGGATGGACAGCGTGGTGCCGGCGACATGGAAGAAGGGGCGGGCGCTGTGGAAGCGGTCGCCGGGCCGCAGGCCCATGCGAAGGCCAGAGAAAAAGCCGTTGGGCAGCATGTTGCGGTGGCGCAGCAGCACCCCCTTGGGGAAGGATGTGGTGCCGGAGGTATACTGGATCAGCAGAACATCGTCCGGTTCATCACACGGTGCGACGGGCGCGAGGGGTTTGGTACACAGGTCCCTCCAGCTTTGCGCCGCTGCCGGAACATCGTCACCAACAACGAGGACGCGCTTCAGATCGGGCAGTGCCTCATGCGGAAGCGTCGCGTCGATGCCAGCGAAGATACTACGCAGCATGGCGATGAAATCGATCTTAAGGAAACGGTCGCAGGTGATCAGCGTCGTGACCCGCGACTGCTTGAGCGCATAGGCCATCTCGGAGGCGACGAAGCGCGTATTGACCGGCACGGTGACTGCGCCGAGCGAGCCGATCGCAAAGAAAATGACAACCCAGTCGGTTGAATTGCCGAGGCAGAGCCCGACACGATCGCCCTTGCGCACGCCGGCTGCAAAAAGCGCGGCTCGGGCGGCGGCGACCTTGTCCTGCAGTTCGCCGAAGGTGAGCCGGCCACCAGTGGCGACGATTGCCTCCACATCGGGCGCGATGGTCGTGGAGCGCTGGAGGGCGGCCGAGAGGGTTAGGGGACAGATCGGCTTGAGATCGAGCGCAGTCACTTGCCACCCTTTCGGCGGACGACTTCGGAGAATTTTTCGATACCGGCGCGCCAGCCGCCATCGGCGAGATTGCGCTCGATCGCCGCCATCTCGATGCGGATGCCGTTGGTCAGGTTGGTTTCGTGACCCATGTCGACGGCCTGCTTGGTCAGCGCCATGGCGAGCGGAGGAGCGGCGGCAATGCTGTCGGCGATCTCCTGACCGACCTGTTCAAGGGCATCGGGCAAAACGACGCGCGAGACGAGGCCGCGCTGATAGGCTTCTTCCACCGGCATGATCCGGCTGGTGAACAGCAATTCCTTGGCATTCATGCGGCCGATCACCCGCTGCAGGCGCTGGGTTGCGCCGACGGTGCCCCATTGCGGCTCGGGAAAGCGGAAGGTGGTCTTCTCCGACGCGACGACGAAGTCGCAACTCATGATGATTTCGCCGCCGGAGCCGACAACCGGCCCCTGGGTCAGCGCCACGACCGGCTTGCCGCAGCGCCCGATCGCGTCATAGGCGGCGAACGACGCCTGCCGGCGGGCGATCACCCATGCTTCGTCCTTGCCGGTGCGCTCCTTCAGGTCGGCGCCAGCGCA
>DCDI01000214.1 GCA_002316345.1 Phyllobacteriaceae bacterium UBA1059
TCGAGGTCGTCGAGATTGCGGAAGTCGACGCCCTTGAGGGAGCTCAGCTCGCCGCCGAAAACCAGGTGCAGCAGCTGCTTGGATTCTGTTTGTTCGGTCATGCGGCTCTCCAGAAAATCAGGGTGATGCGGATGAACGCCGTTCTACATGGGCTCGGGCTGCGAAGTCACCGGAATTTTGCGAGGATCACCGTCATCTTCGCAAGCAAGGGCCCACTGCCGGCGGCAAGCGGGCCGTGCTTGGAATTGGCTGTTGCGTAAACCAGCGGCTCGCCGGTCGCATCCACGACCTTTCCGCCCGCTTCATGCAAGATACAATCGGCTCCCGCCAGATCCCAATCATGGGAGTCCGGCTTCACGAAAGTCCCATCGATCTCGCCGCGCGCCACCATGGCGACGCGGTAAGCCAAGGACGGCACATAGGTCACCGGGCGGAAGTCGCGCCGGTCGGCTTCATCGAGAGACTGGATCATCGGCTTCGGCCCGCCGACGGCCGGCTCGGCGCGGGTCGGCGCAACGGAGATTGCATGGCCGTTCAACCGCGCCCCGCCGCCAAGCGCTGCCTCGAAAATCTCGTTCTTCACCGGGCAGTCGAGCACGCCGGCAATCGATCGCCCATTCTCCACCACGCCGATGGAAACGCACCAGGTCGCCTTGCCTTCGATATAAGCGCGGGTGCCGTCGATGGGATCGACCACGAAAGTGCGCTTGGCGGAAAGGCGATCCAGATTGTCCGCCGTTTCTTCCGACAGCCAGCCGTAATCCGGCCGCGCCGCGATCAGCGTTTCGCGCAGGAACTTGTCGACGGCGTAATCGGCCTCGCTTACCGGCGACTGGCCTTCCTTCCACCAGACTTCGGGCGATTGCTTGAAATAGCGCATGGCGATCTCGCCCGCCTCCCGCGCGGCATCGCGGATCAGGTCGAGATCGGCATCAAAGGCGGTCGGGATCGTGTCAGCTTCCAGCAAGCGTCATTCCCTCGATCAGCAAGGTCGGCGCGGCGGTGCCGAAGTTGCGGTCCACATCCGACGCCGGCACCATGCGCAGGAACATATCCTTCAAGTTGGAAGCGATCGTCACTTCGGCAACCGGATAGGCCAATTCGCCCTTCTCGATCCAGAAGCCCGATNNCCGATGCTCCACGGCTATATTCGCCGGTCACCATGTTGACGCCCTGGCCGAACACTTCCGTCACGTAAAACCCGCTTTCCAGCCCGGCGATCATGTCTTCCGGCGTAATCGTGCCTGGCTCTATCGCAAGGTTGGTCGAACTCGGCGAAACCGCAGTACCGTGGCGCGCGCCGCGCCCATTGGTGACCAGGCCCAGTTCCTTTGCGGCGGAGGTCGACAAGAACCACTGCTGCAAAACGCCGCCATCGACCATCACCAGCGGCTGGCCGCGCACGCCTTCCCCGTCGAAGGGCCGCGATGCCGAACCGCGCCTGCGGGTCGGATCATCGGTGACAGTGATCGCTGCCGATGCCACCGGCTTTCCCATCGAGTCCCGCAGGAAACTGGTCTTGCGCGCAACCGAAGCGCCATTGATTGCACCCGCCAGATGTCCCGCAATGCCGCGTGCGACGCGTGGATCGAACACAACGGTGACCGGTCCAGTCTTCGCCTTGCGCGGCTTCAAGCGCCTGACCGCGCGCTCCCCAGCGCGGCGGCCGATCGTGGCGGCATCTTCCAGCTCGTTGAAGTGAATGCGCGATGAAAAATCATAATCGCGCTCCATGCCGGTGCCCTCACCAGCAATGACGCTGACCGAGCGCGAGAAACGCGAGCCGACATAATGGCCGGTGAACCCATGCGACGTCGCCAGCACAAGACCGCCATAACCGAAGCCCGCCCCGCTACCCGCCGAGTTCGTCACGCCCTCGATGCCAAGTGCAGATTCCTCGGCTTCAAGTGCGGCTTCGCGCAACTGATCGCCGGATAGTTCGGTCGGGTCGAAAAGATCGAGATCATCGATGCCATCAGACAAAAGCGACGGATCGGCCAGCGACTGATAGGGATCTTCCGGCGACACCTTCGCCATCGCAACAGCGCGCTCTGCCAAGGCAGCGATGTCGGCGCCGGCATTGGCCGAAATATTCGCCACCCGCTGCCCAACGAAGACCCGCAGCGAGATGTCGTCGCTCTCGGATGCTTCCGTGTTCTCGACCTTGCCCAGACGGACGGAGACCCCCACCGAGCGTCCGCGAACGGCAACCGCATCGGCAGCATCGGCACCTGCGCGCTTGGCCGCTTCCACCAGCTCAGCCACCTGATTGACGAGCTTTTCGGCGGCTGAATCGGGCATTCTGTGTTCCTAAACGGGAAAAAACGGGCGCAAAACGGGACAAAAGCGGCAGGCGACGCCGTAAAAACCGGCTCAATCAACCATCTATTGCCGGCTTCCGGCCTCTGCAATGGCGGTAGCGGTTTTAATCTGCTTAGGCGGCGGCTTTGACTGCGACGTCGACCGCGCGCTTGAGTTCATCCTTGACCGACAGCGTTTCGGACAGGACGCGGTCGATCTTGAGGAAGTCGAGCGCCCGGTAGCGCGTGCCGGGGCGCAGATAGATCGCGGGCGGATTCTGCTTCATTTTCAACTGGTTGATCGCCTGCATCATGATCTGGTTGGCGCCCAGCAGCATGTCCATCGACTTCGGCGTGCGGCCGATATCCTCTATCGGATCACCGATCACGTCGATCGCAATCACGATATCGGCCTGCCCTTCCACCAGATCGAACGGCACCGGATTGTAGATGCCGCCGTCGATCAAGGTCCGCCCATCGCGTTGAACCGGACTGAAGATCGCCGGTATCGCCGCCGACGCACACAGCGCAGATTGCAGCTCGCCGTCCTCGATAACCACTTGTTCCTGCTTGAAAAAGTCAGTCGCAGTAACCTTCAGCGGGATCTGCAAATCCTCGAAACTGGCCGGCAGACCGTCCGGCAAAAAGGCGCTCAGCAGGCGCTGGATGTTGAACTGGCTGACCCGCAAACCCGACGACATCAGGTCGCTCAGCGTGCCAGGTCGAGCGCTCCACATACGGCGCGTCAATTCGGCTCGCTTGCTGAGAACGAGCCGAGCAAATTCATGGATCTCCTTGCCGCTCAGGCCGGAAGCCATGGCAGCGCCCATGATTGCGCCGATGGAGGAGCCGGCGATGGCGACAGGGCGGATGCCGAGTTCGTCGAGCGCTTCGATGACATGGATGTGGGCAAGACCGCGCGCGCCGCCGCCTCCGAAGGCCACGGCGAAGCTGGGTTCGCTTCGTTTCGGTAGCGGCGTTACCTGGCTTTCGGTGACTTCCACCACATCATCGAAGGCCATCTCACCCTCCGGTTTGGGTCTTTCCCTCGTCCGCTGCCGGAACCTCAGGCGATTCGCCTGCCGAAGCCGGTGCAGGTGCTGGGCCAGACGTTGCGGCCGGCGCCGCGCCGTCTTTTTTCGCAGCCGGCCCAACGATCATGATCGCAGGCTGGGCTTCAAGCAAGCGCTTTGCCTGCGCCTTGACGTCGTCCAGCGTCACAGCCTCGATCAGCCCTTTGCGGCGCTCGATGTAATCGATACCGAGATCTTCCAGCTGGATCTGGGTCAGCGTCGCCGCAATCGAACCCGAGCTATCGAGATTGTTGATGGCATAAGCCCCGATCGTGTAGCGCTTGGCCTTGTCGAGCTCTTCCTGCGTCGGACCACCATCCGCCATCCGCTTCACTTCCTGCCGGATGAGGTCGAGCGTTTCGCCCGAACGATCCGCGCGGGTCGCAGTGCCGATCGCGAGCGCCGACGAATAGCGGCGCGTCGACAGCGACGAGCCGACGCCATAGGCCAGACCGCGCTTTTCACGAACTTCCTCGAACAAGCGCGACGAGAAGGTGCCGCCGCCCAGAACCTCGTTCATGAGGTAGGCTGCGAAGAAGCCCGGATCCTTGCGGCTGACGCCGGGATAGGCCAGCTGAATGCTGGTTTGCGGCAGGTCATAGTCGATCTTGATGTCCTGGCCGAGCTTCATGTCGGCCTGTGGGATCTCGCGCAGCTCGGCATGCTCTGGCAGAGGTGCGAACACCTCGTCCAGATAGGCTTTCAGTTTTTCCGGATCGATCGCGCCGACGACGCTGACCACCAGATTGTCGCGCGCAAACTGGGCCTTGTGCATCGCAAGGAGATCATCGCGGGTCAGGCTGGTAAGGCTCTGCGTGCCGCCATCTTCCTGGCGGGCATAGGGATGCGAACCATAAACGGCGCGGCTCCAGGCGATCTTGGCCTGTTCCTGCGGATCGCGTGATCGTGCCGCGATACCGGCAAGCAGCTGCGAGCGGATGCGCTCAACCGGCTCGGCATCGAAGCGCGGCTTCTGCACGGACAAAGCCAGCAGCTTCATGCCCTCATCCAGATCCTCCTGGATGGCGCGGAACGATCCCTGGATCTCGTCGGTGGAGGACGCGAAACTGATTTCGGCGCCGGAATCATCAAGCCGATCCTGATAGGCTTCGCGATCGAGATCGCCTGCGCCCTCATCGAACAGGCCGGACATCAGGGTCGCCAAGCCTTCCTTGCCGACGGGGTCATGTACCGAACCGCCCTTGAAGGCAAAGCGCATGGAAATGATGGGAACGGAATAGTCCTCCACCAGCCAGGCGGTGACACCGGACTGGCTTTTCACCTCCTGGATCTTGACCGCGGCATGCGCCATCAGCGGCTGCATCGTCAGCCAAGCGAAGGCAAGGATGGTGGTGACGAAAGCGAGTTTTAAACGGGCCATGGTGGGAAGGAGCATCATCTCACAAAAACGATTCACGACTTCTCCTCCCCGGCAGGCAGCAGGTAGCTGCTGACGGCACGCTTCTGGTTGAGGAACTCGGTTGCAGCGCGCTGGATATCAGCGGCCGTCAGCGCCTTGATGCGCTCGGGCCATTCCTCGATGTCCTTGATCTCGCCGCCGGTGGTCAGCGTCGAACCATAGATCCGTGCCATGCCGGACTGGTTGTCGCGCGCAAAGATCAGGCCGCGCACGAGACGGTTCTTGGCACGTTCCAGTTCCTGATCGCCGATGCCGTCCTTCACGAGGCGTGCGATCTCGGCATCGACAGCCTTTTCCAGCGTTTCCAGCTTGGTTTCACCGATCGGCGAGCCGTAAACGGTGAAGCTCGACGCATCCAGCGCGGTGCCCTGGTAATAGGAGCCTACGGACGCCGCGAGCTTCTCCTTCACGACAAGTGCCTGATAAAGCCGGCTGCGCGCGCCGCCGCCCAGCACTTCAGCCAGAAGGTCGAGGGCTTCGGCCTGGCCAGGCACCTTCTTGGCGCTGCCATAGGACGGCACAACCCAGGACTTCTGGTAGCTCGGGATCGTCACGCGCGGATCAGACATCGAGACGGTGCGCGACGTGTTCTGTTCCGGTTCCTGCGGGCGAATGCGCGGCGGCAGATCCGGACCGCGCTCGACCTTGCCATAGGTCTTTTCGGCCAAAGCCTTCACGCCTTCGACATCCACATCGCCGGCAACCACCAGCACCGCGTTGTTGGGCGCGTAATAGCGGTTGTAGAAGTCGATCGCGTCGGCTCGGTTGAGCTCTTCCATTTCCTGCATCCAGCCGATCACCGGGATGCGGTAGGGATGGTTCTGGTAGAGCGTCGCCGACATTTCTTCCTGAAGCAGCGCACTGGGATCGCCTTCGATGCGCATGCGGCGCTCTTCAAGGATCACGTCGCGCTCCGGACCGATCACCGCATCCGTCAGAACGAGGTTGCGCATGCGGTCGGCCTCGAAGCCCATCATGGTTTCGAGCGCATCCGGCGACACCTGCTGGAAGAAGGCGGTGTAGTCATAGGAGGTGAAGGCGTTTTCCGAGCCGCCAATCGCCGCAACGGCCGCCGAAAACTCGCCCGCCGAATGGTTCGAGGTGCCCTTGAACATCAGGTGCTCGAAGAAATGCGCGATGCCAGACTTACCGGGCGCTTCATCGGCGCTGCCGATCTTGTACCACAGCATGTGCGTGACGACTGGCGCACGCCGATCCGGGATCACCACGACTTGCAGCCCATTGGCGAGGGTGAAGGTTTCGACCCGGTTCTCGACAGCAGCAGCGGCCGGTTTTTCCTGTGCCATTGCCACGGGAACAGGGCCCGCCAGACACAGGCCGAGCGCCAGCGCCCCACCCCAGTTCGATGCCAGTTTGCGCAACGCCATGCCGCTCCTCGCTTCCGAATGCAGATACCGCGAATCCCGCTTGGGTTCGCTGGAGAATTCCAAGCACGCTACACGTCAGGCGAAAGCGGCCAAAGTCAGGCGCGGCGGATGAAACGAATGAGTGTTTCGCCGTAGTTGCGCTCGTCTTCGGTCACGAAGCCTTGAGGCAGGTCGAACAGTGCGGCCGCACTTTCTTCCACGACACACAGAACATCGGGCTCGAGCCATCCGCCCTTCAAGGCAGACAGCAGCGCGGCCTCGCTTAGCTGCTTGTTATAAGGCGGGTCGGCAAAAAGCAGGCCGAAAGGCTGCAAGGTGCCGACCGGACCAAGCGAGGTCGCATCGCGGCGAAAGATCCGGGTGCGCCCTTGCAGCCCAAAGGCTTCGACATTTTCGCGGATCAAGCCGCGGCCTTCCGCGCCTTCCTCGATGAACACAGCGCTGGCAGCACCACGCGACACGGCTTCAAGGCCGAGCGCGCCCGTTCCCGCGAAGAGATCGAGCACGCGCCGGCCGTTCAGCGCATCGGGGAAGCGATGCGCAAGGACGTTGAAGACCGCTTCGCGGGTGCGGTCGGTGGTGGGGCGGATGGACTGCGTGCGGGGCGTGGCGAGC
>DCDI01000047.1:0-9126 GCA_002316345.1 Phyllobacteriaceae bacterium UBA1059
GATCTCGAACAGCAGCGCGAACTCGGCTTCGTGTCGCGCAGCCCGCGCTGGGCGATCGCGCACAAGTTCCCGGCCGAGCGCGCGACGACAACGGTGCAGGCGATCGACATCAATGTCGGGCGCACCGGCAAGCTGGCGCCGCTGGCGCGTTTGCAGCCGGTGACGGTGGGCGGCGTTGTCGTGTCGAACGTCACTCTGCACAACGAAGATTATATCGAGGGCAGAGACTCCGACGGCAATCCGATCCGCGAAGGACGCGACATTCGCATCGGCGACACGGTGGTGATCCAGCGTGCCGGCGACGTGATCCCGCAGGTCGTGGATGTGGTACTGGAGAAGCGGCCGGCCGAAGCGGAGCCGTATGACTTTCCCAAGCAATGCCCGGTATGCGGCTCGAAGGCGGTGCGCGAGATCAATCCACGGACTGGACGGCTCGATTCAGTGCGACGCTGCACGGCGGGTCTGACATGTCCGGCGCAGGGGCGTGAAGGGCTGAAGCACTTCGTGTCACGCCATGCCTTCGACATCGTGGGCTTTGGCGAAACCTATATCGAGGCGCTGTTCGATGCCGGCCTGGTGCATGAGCCTGCCGATATCTTCAAGCTCGAGTTCGAGCCGCTAAAGGCCGCGCTTGAACAGCGGCGCCAGGCGCTTTCGGATGCACGGCGTGGCGTGGACGCGGAGACCAAGAAGGCTGCGAAGAAGCCTGAAACATCCAAGGCGATCGACAATCTGCTGGCTGCGATCGAGGATCGGCGCAGCATCGCGTTTGATCGTTTCATCTTCGCGCTCGGCATTCCCGAGATTGGTGAAACCACGGCGAAGGCTCTGGCGCGGCACTTTGATGATGTGCGGGGACTGATCCAGGGAATCGATGCTGCGCGCGACAGTCAAGCAAGTGAGGTTTGGGCGGAGCTCAACGCGCTGGAAGGCATCGGCGCGAAGAGTTTCGAGCGCCTGATGGAGGTGGGAGAGGACAAGCTCAGCGATCCGCTATGGTTGCCTACAAAGGACGGCGAGCTTGGGCTTTCGGCCAAGCAGCGCGTGGCCTTGCGCGAGCGCTTTGGCGATGAGGCCGGCATCCGCGCTGGTCTTGCGGCGGCGAAGGCAGGGCGGCCCGGTGAGGCCTATCTCGGCTTGTCGCGCGACAGCGACATCGGCACGGTCGCGAGTTTGTCGCTGATCCACTTCTTCGAGGAGGAGCATAATCGACGCGCGGTACAGGCGCTGCTCGATGCCGGGGTTTCGACCGTGAACAAGCGCGTGAAAGTGCCGGCTTCCTCGCCGGTCGCGGGCAAGACGATCGTGTTTACCGGCTCGCTGGAGCGCATGTCACGTGACGAAGCCAAGGCGATGGCGGAGGAACTCGGCGCCAAGGCGGCTGGCTCTGTGTCCAAGAAGACGGATTTGGTTGTGGCAGGTCCGGGTGCGGGTTCAAAGCTCACGACCGCGACCGAGCTTGGCATCGAGGTCATTACCGAAGATCAGTGGTTCGAGCGCATCGGGCGATAAAGGGGGCGGTTGAAGGCTGGATCAATGGAATTCGTGTGACGCGCAGTGGCATTTCACCTAAGCGCGGAGCCAAGTCTTCCTTGCCAGGGTCCAGCCGATGTCAGCAACATCCGTGTCGAGCGATCGTCTTGACGACCTCTGGAAGGGTGTGCGAGCCGGGGTGCCGATCTTCGTGGCGTCGGCCCCTTTTGCGGTTTTGTTCGGTGCGATGGCCGTTGAAAATGGCCTGAGCGTTGCACAAGCCGTCTTGATGAGTGCGGCCGTGTATGGCGGAGCCAGCCAGATGGTGGGCATCGAGCTCTTCGGCCAGCATGTTGCGCCGTGGCTGATCGTGTTTTCGATCTTTGCCGTCAACTTTCGTCATGTGCTCTATTCCGCGGCGATCGGTCAGCATGTGCCGCACTGGTCACCACTGAAAAAAGCCGCCGCCTTCTTTTTCCTGGTTGATCCGGTGTTTGCCGAGTCTGAGCGTCGGGTCGAAAACGGCAAGCGGATCTCGATCATCTGGTATGCCGGCATGTCGCTGCCGATGTATTGTTCCTGGATCTTGATGACCTGGATCGGAGCCAAGTTCGGTAGCCAGGTCATGCCGGACGCGCATGCCATCGGGCTCGATTTCCTGCTGTCGATCTATTTTCTCGGCCTCGTCATGGGCTTTCGAAAACGACCCCGCTGGCTTCCTGTCGTCTTGGTCAGTGCTGTCGTATCGGTGATTGCCTATCGCACCATTGGTTCGCCCTGGCACGTCAGCATCGGCGCGCTCGCAGGTATCCTGCTGGCCGCAGCTTTGCCGCCAAGGGCGGCCGTTCCTCTCGAAGCGGCTGCAGTCGAGGAGGCGACATCATGAGCGTCAATCTTTGGATCATCCTGCTCGGCGGCCTGGCGACCTATCTGACGCGCATCGGTGGCCACATTGTTCTTTCGCGCTTTGACAGCATCCATCCGCGTGTTCAGGCAGGGCTTGAGGCCGTGCCCGCAGCTGTTTTGACGACGCTGGTTGCGCCTGCTGCCATGAATGGCGGTCCGGCCGAATGGTCGGCCCTGCTGGTCGCCGCGTTTGTTTGCCTGCGTGCGCCGATGTTCATCGGCTTCGTGGCCGGTGCCGCAGTGCTGATCGCCATGCGGCACTGGCTGGCCTGATCAGCCTTCGAGCGGCTGCGTTTTTTCTTCCAGCCATTTGGCTGCGTCGCCGGAAACGAGCGAGGCCAGCTCGCGTTGAACCCAGGCGTGATAAGTGTCGAGCCAGCTTTGCTCATCCGGCGTCAGCAAGCTCGGGTCGATGAGCCGCCGTTCGAACGGGCAGAGCGTCAGCGTTTCGAAGCTGTGCATCGGAATGTCGCCGCCATCGACGTCGGCAGCTGCTTCCACCACGATCAGGTTTTCCAGCCGGATGCCATAGGAGCCGGGTTTGTAATAACCGGGCTCGTTGGACAGGATCATGCCGGCCAGGAGCTTTTCCGTGCCAGTCTTGGCGATGCGCTGCGGCCCCTCATGCACGGCGAGGTAGGAGCCCACACCGTGGCCGGTGCCATGGGCAAAATCGAGCCCGGCCTTCCAGTGGTTCAGGCGCGCCACCGCATCGATGTCGCAACCGCGCGTTCCTGCCGGGAAGCGCAGCAGCGAAATTGCGATCAGGCCCTTCAGCACGATCGTGTAATGCCTGATCATCTCCGCCGTCGGCGTGCCGATGATGGTGGTGCGGGTGATGTCGGTGGTGCCATCCTGATACTGCGCACCGGAATCCACGAGATACAACTCGTTCTGTTCGAGCACGCGGTTGGTCTTGCGGGTCACGCGATAATGCATGATGGCGCCATTCGGCCCGGAACCGGAGATAGTGTCGAAGGAAATGTCGCGAAGGGGCATCTGCGCTTCATCGCCTGCCGTGCGACGAAAACCTTCCAGCTTCTCGACTGTTGTGATTTCGTCGACCTTTCCGCCCTGCTGCTGTTCCACCCAATGCAGGAAGTTCACAATGGCCGCGCCATCGCGGCGATGGGCGGCACGACTGCCTTCAAGCTCGGCTGCGTTCTTGGTGGCGCGGGGCAGGCGCGCGGGATCGGCAAGCGGCACGACCCGACCGCCATTGTCTTCCACGATCAGGCGCAGCTTTTCGGCGGCAAGACCGAAATCGAGGCCGATAACGGCGTTCTTGGAAAGCTGGGCAAGAGCGCTTTCCAGGTCCGTCGGCGACCGCAGATCGCAGAGCTGCGTGAGGTAGGCTTTGGTCTCGATGTCGAGCTTGCGCTCATCGATGAACAACTGCGGCAGACCTTCCGCCGGCAGAATGGCAAAGCTGAGAGCGAGCGGCGTATGGAGCACATCGCTGCCGCGGATGTTGAAGGCCCATGCCACGGAGGAAGGGTCAGTCAGCACGGTGGCGTCGATACCGATGTCGCGCACGCGGGCTCCCAGCCGAGGCAGCTTGTTTTTGGCCAACTCACCGGCGAAGGCTTCCGGCTGGATCGCAGTGCGGCCAAGTGGCGGTTCCGGCTGATCTTCCCAGATCAGATCAACGAGGTTGTCGACGGCGACTAGGGATGCGCCACGTTGTTCAACAGCCTGTCGTAAGGACCGGACTCCCGCCACTGTATGCAGCCAGGGGTCGAAGCCGAGGCGCGTTCCACGCTCCAGATTCTGCTCGATCCAAACTGGCGGCGGCGAATCCACTAGGCTTTCGAAGGTGAAGGTTTGTGGATCAGCCTGCTTACGTACCTGCAGCGTGTAGCGACCATCCACGAAGATCAGGGCGCTGTCCCGAAGGATCAGGGCGATCCCGGCCGAACCTGTGAAGCCCGTCAACCATTGAAGGCGTTCTGCGCGAGGCGGAACATATTCGCCCTGATGCTCGTCTGCCCGCGGAACGAGGAAGCCGTCCATGCCGGTTTCTTCCATCAGGCGGCGCAGCTTGGCGACGCGCTCTCTGCCCTGGGAGGGGTCGGTTAGCGATTCAAAAGACTGAAACATGATGCGCTCTGTTGATGATGCAGCGTGTTCTTAGCACGTCGGCGAGCCGGATGGTGCAAAGATGAGCAGGTTGTTTTTGTGCATTGCAAAACGACATTGCTGCCATGCACAATTCGGCATGGCAAAGTAGGTCAGTGCAGCTTACCTTTCTCCTCAGAACACAAACGCATGGAGATTGAGATGACTGCACAGACCGCTAAGCGTGGCTTCTTCCGCAACGCCCTCAACGCTCTGATGGACGCACGCTTCCGTGAAGCACAGCGCGTGGTGGATGCTTTCGAAGCCAAGAACGGCCGCACCCGCGCCGACGTGCTGGCTCGCCGGAGCATCTCCGCGGGTTACTGAGAACTGCTCATGGAATGCAAAAGGCGGCCGAAAGGTCGCCTTTTTTGTTTCAGCGCTTCAGGTGAAGCGTGACCCAGCCTTCAAGCGGAAGGGTGCGAATGTGCCGGAAGCCCTGCGCGACATAGGCGGCAATGACGGCGTTGCGCTGACGCTGCAGAATGCCCGACAGGATCACCGATCCGCCCGGCACGAGATGATTGCGCATTTCGGGCGCAAGCCGCATCAGCGGCTTTGCCAGGATGTTTGCGACGATCAGGTCGAGAGGTGCCGCTGCTGCGATGGCGCGGTGTGCAAAGCCGATCGCGGTTTCGCCGCGCACAAGATCCCCGACCTGATTGAGGCGCGCATTTTCGACTGCAACCCGCACGGCAACCGGATCGATGTCGGTCGCAAGCACGCGGCGTCGCGTCAGCTTAGCCATGGCGATAGCGAGAACTGCGCTTCCGGTTCCCAGGTCCAGCATCCAGCGCGGATTTTCGCGCCGGACCACCTCGCCGATCACGGTCAGGCAGCCAGCTGTCGTACCATGATGGCCGGTGCCGAAGGCAAGACCCGCTTCAATCTCGATGCCGATGTCACTGGGCTGCAGCCGGTCACGATCATGATGGCCATGAACGAGAAAGCGGCCGGCGCGCACCGGCTTCAGTCCCTGTAGCGAAGCCGTGACCCAATCGATCTCCGGCAGTTCCTCTCGGTTGATCGAGAGGTCGGGAGCGGCTGATCGAATGCGCTCTTCGGCCGTCTCGTCTTCGGCGTCGGCATAGATGGAAATCTCGTGACGATCGGCGGCTTCGTCCAGTTCGACCATCGCGATGGGATAGCCGTCTTCCTCGAACACGGCTTCCAGTTGGCGGTGAAGATCGCGAACGGGTCTGCCTTCGCCGACGAAAAACAACCTGACTTGATCGACCATCAGGCGCCCGCCAGCCGCTTCAGCTTGGCAATGGCTGCCTGCGGGTTTTCCTCATAGGCGATGGTGCCGAAAAAGTCGCCGTCGGGCTTGAGCAGCAGAACGGACGCCGTGTGATCCATCGTGTAATCGTCGCCTTCCAGCGGGACCTTGCGGAAGTAGATGCCGAAGGACTTTGCCATGGCTTCCACCTTGGCCGTCTCACCGGTCAAGCCAACGATCCGGTCAGACACGTTGCCGACATAGGACTTCATGATCTCCGGCGTGTCGCGCTCGGGATCAACCGAAACGAAGTAAGCGCGGATGTTCTTGCCCTCATCGCCCAGCGTTTTCAGCCAGCCATCCATCTCGAACAAGGTGGTCGGGCAGACTTCCGGGCAGTGGGTGAAACCGAAGAAGACCGCCGAGGGATGGCCGCGGAAGGCGGCTTCCGTCACCGGCTTGCCGTCCTGATCCACCAGCGTGAACGGATCGCCGAAGGCGCGCGCTTCAGTGCTCGCAGCGCCCTGATAGATCACGAAGGACCCGATGCCCACGACAACTGCCGCAAGCACGGCAGCGGCAATGAGGATGACGCGCATCATCGACGAACTCCTTCATTTTGGATCAAAAGCACCAGGACATGCCCGATTGAACGAGCGCCATGAAGATGGCCGGACCCTTGTCCATCCAAAGCGCAAAGCTCAGCCCGGTCACTGTAGCTGCAACCAGCAAAGCCGCCAGAAGGCGGAGCGGGGCGGCAGAGGTGGGCACGAGCGGGCGCATGCGACTTGATAGCCATTCCCGCGTGTTGCGGAAAGGTGCATCTTGCCGCTGTAGCGCTTGCACTTGTGTTTGGATGCACCATTTTCAGGCCGGTCCATGTTGAACAAAGGAATCCGGATGTCGTTTCGTGCAATTGCTGCGGCCGCATTGATCGCGATCGTCGGATTCGCGCCTGTTGTTCAGGCTGACGAAGTCGGCAAGGTGGGCGTCGACTGGCTTGGCAACGACATCATCGTCGAGGCAATTACCGACCCGAAAGTGTCGGGGGTGACCTGTCATGTTTCCTATTTCGAGCGCGGTTTGTTTGACCGGCTGAAGAAGGGCAATTGGTTCGAGGATCCGTCCGATTCCTCCATTGCCTGCCGTCAGACCGGGCCGATTACGGTCGGCGACATTGAGCTTTCGAAGGGCGGTGAGGAAGTGTTCGACCAGCGCATAAGCCTGATCTGGAAGCAGCGGATGGTGAAGCGGATCTATGACCGGCAGAACGACACACTGATCTACCTTTCGCATTCGCGCCAGGTGCAGGATGGGTCGGCCAAGATGGCGATCTCGACCGTTCCGCTCTACGGGCAAAACGTGACGTGGAGCAAGGGCAAGCCCTGATCCTTGCCTGATTGCCATCCGGCTCTGTAAAGCAGGCGGATGGCTGAACCTGAAGACCTCCGCTTTATTGCCGATGAACCGCGCTTTCACCAGAGCGCGGAGTTGAAGGGCTGCAAGCTTGGTCGGCATGTGGTGTTTGCGGAACGGGTGATCCTGCGGGATGTGACCGTGGGCGATTACAGCTATTTCGAGCGCCATGCGGAGGGGGCGCATGCGACGATCGGCAAGTTCTGTTCGATTGCTTCCAACACGCGGATCAATGCTCTTGCGCATCCGATCGAGCGGATCACGAGCCACAAGGTGAGTTACCGGCCGAACGAGTTCTTCCGCTTTCTTGGCGTGGACCAGTCGGTGCGCAATCGCCGGGCGCAGGCTCGGGTGGTGATCGGGCACGATGTCTGGATCGGTCACGGCGCGGTGATCTTGCCCGGGGTGACGATCGGCAACGGCGCGGTGATCGGGGCGAATGCGGTGGTAAGCCGGGATGTCGCGCCGTTCACGATCGTGGCTGGCGTGCCGGCGAAAGTGCTGCGGCGGCGGTTCGAGCCGGCGATCGCGGAGCGGATCGAGCGGCTCGGCTNNTTGGCCCAAAGAACAGTTGTTCGAGGCCATTCCTGATATGCAGGCGCTTTCGATCACGGACTTCCTTGAGAAGTGGGAAGCCCGCACGGCTTAAGCGATCCTATCACGCGTCCGTAAAGAGGTGGAAGGACGTGCGTTCGGGCAGGGGCATGTGGATAATGACCTGCAGGCCGGCTGGATGGTAGTTCAGCTCGACATCAGCGGCAGCCTGCTGGCGCAGAACGCGTTCGAGGAACTGCGAGCCGAAGCCGCGTCGGCGCGGGACGGGGGTGGGCGGGCCGCCTTCTTCGCGCCATTCGATGCGCAGCATCATGCGCTCAGGTGCCGCTTCCACTTCCCATGACACGGCGACCGTGCCGCCGGCTTGAGACAGGGCGCCGTATTTCAGCGCGTTGATCGTCAGCTCATGCACAGCCATGCCGAGCGGGACGGCGAGGTGGGAGGGGATCTTGATGTCCGGACCGTCGATCCTGGCTTCACCCTTGAAGTCGGGGCCAGCTTCCGGCTCGAGCTGGGAGGCGAAGAGCGCGCGGAGCGGCGCTTCCTGCCATTTGTCTTCGGTCAGCACCTCGTGGACATGGGCCATCGCTGAAATGCGGCCGAGCAGGGCCTGGCGGAATTCTTCCACGGTAAGCGAGGAGCGCGCGGTGGAGCTCATCAAGGCCTGAACGGTGGCCAGCGTGTTCTTCACCCGGTGATGCAGCTCGCGCACCAGCAGGCGCTGGCGCTCCAGGCCGGAAGCGAGGTCGAGATCGACGCGGGCCATGTTTTCGAACTGGCGGCGGGCGCGATATTGGCGCTGGCGGCTGTTCAGCATGGTTTTCACATTGCCGATGAAGCAGAATGGCAGATAGGGCTGTTCCACGAAGGTGACGTTGCCGAGCTTGGCGAAGCGCTCCAGGCGCTCATCGTCGTCGGCGTCGTCGTTGCGCTCGACCACCATCAGGAACGGAAAATCCGACCAAGGCGGCTGGCCTTCCAGCATGCGCACGAGCGCGCCGGTATCCACCCCGACGAGACTGTCTTCCGACACCATGGCACCGCCCGCCATGGGTGCGAGTGCGGCGAGTTCGGCCACATCCTCGCAACGATAATGCTTCACGCCATTCTGATGAAGCAGCTGTTCCGACCGCGCCAGGTCCATCTGCGGAGGGGCGAGAACAAGGAGCGTATCCTCAGCAATCGTCACTGCCATTCCCTGTATGCTTTTTGTTGTTTTAGGAACGGGAAACAGAACTGTTGCAGTCCGGTTCCGGGCGGGCCGCGAAAGTTTTAGGACGGTAGGGAAGGGCGCGCATCGGGTTGCTTGCATTCGCCGTCCTTTCCGCTGTGCACTTGTGCCGGACCTCCAGTGTGCCGCGCGTTGATTGTCTTTGCGCTTGACCACCAGACACAGGTTTCCGCCTTCCCGCGCTGGTTGCTTGGGAAGCGGACGCGAA
>DCDI01000047.1:9245-9514 GCA_002316345.1 Phyllobacteriaceae bacterium UBA1059
GAGGACTGATTACCTCCAGATCGCGCTACCGCAGCGCAACCAGCCCGGACACCGCCGCCCTCCTCTGATCCCCGGTGCGCACCAGAGTTCCCAATGAGGGCGATGGGTGGAGGATAGGGGGAGTGGGGAGGGGCGTGGATAAGAAATTGGCACGAAGGTCGGGTGCATGATCTTCTCCCTTGTGGGAGACGGGGGAGCGGCGGGTAGCGACGAAACGGATAAAGGATTTTTATCCACCTCATTGCCCAGCTGGAACACCCCTCATCCGA
>DCDI01000047.1:9624-11994 GCA_002316345.1 Phyllobacteriaceae bacterium UBA1059
CTTGACCCGAGGATCCATGCCGAACCATTAAATGTGGTGGCTCATCCCAGTAACCCACGCCGAGGTGGTCAAGCATGGACCTACGGGTGGGTGCGTGCGCTTCAGCTTCCTTTTGCCCTTTGAGGACAGATGTGACATGCTGGTTAGTACGTGCGCAAAGTGCTTCTCAAACCTGCTTAACCTCTATACAGCTCATGTAAGAGGTGCATTTCAAAGTGCATCGCTCCGAGAACGCGGATGTTGAGAGTTCAAAATGCAGATTTCACTGCGTGACTTTAGAAGTTTTCACAAAACAGACTATATTGATATAAAGGCAATAAATCTCCTTGTGGGAGAGAATAGTTCTGGAAAGACCTCATTTCTTGCGGCAATTAGATTTGTTTTCGGACTTTTTGGCGGTTCCGTGGACAATTCGTTTAATAGGTATCCTTATTTTCTAGGTTCTTTCGAGGACATTGCTCATCGACGTGGAGGGCGATTTGGTCGAGCGCCAGTAATTGCGTTTTCAGTCCGCGGTGAAATTTCGCCATCTGAGATCGTGAGTGCACGCGATTACGTGTATCCACATCCGGCAAAGCGCAAACCTGAAGAGGCCTCGCGCTCATATCAGATTGACGTCGCTTTCGAGAATTACCGATCGCAACCAAGGTTGTCCGCCCTTACATTCCGTTCTGGAAATTACCGGGTACATATGACCTTTCCTGGAGGTAAGCCTACATTCTCAGTTAAAACTCCTGCGATGGATGAAGCACGCCAAATTGAAGGTTCAAGGTTCGGCGGTGCAGATGTACTTGGACTGAACTTTTCTTTCTTAAGATATATGTTTACTGATTTGATATTTACAATCAGTCGTCAGGAGAGACAGCCAGCAAGCGAAACTAGCGCCGTCGAAAGCGACATGGCACAACTAGCTGCATATTTCACTGCAGCGCAATCGCAAATAAGCAGCGAAGTATACGCTACTGCTCCAGTTCGAACTGAGCCGAAGCGAATTTACAATCCTGCGGACATTTCGCCTACGACGGAGGGCGATAATGCGCCCATCTTGCTGGCTCAGATGAGTGCCTTTGATGAGGAAAAATGGAAGCGTGTTCAAGCAGGCCTGAACAGCTTCGGAAAAGCATCGGGCCTCTTTTCCAGTATAAATGTTCGTCACTTAGAGAAGAGGAAGAATGGACCCTTTCAACTTACCGTCTCAGTTGGGAAGAGCAAAAGTTCCATTGTCGATGTTGGATATGGTGTAAGCCAAGCTCTGCCGATCATCTACGAGATATTGGTAAGAGATAGCTCCGCCACTTTTCTTTTTCAGCAACCAGAGGTTCATCTGCATCCTCAGGCACAGGCGGAGCTCGCTTCCTTTATCTTCCGTTCGTCTAAGGACAAGCGACATACCGTGTTTATGGAAACGCATAGCGACCACGTTATAGACCGGATTAGGATGGATGTACGAGACCAGAAGGACGTTAGTGTATCTCCTTATGTAAATCTGCTCTACTTTCGAAGGAATGAACTAGATACCGACATTATACAGATGAGTATAACGTCGGATGGGATTATCAATAATCCTCCTAAAGGCTACAGAAATTTCTTCCTGCGAGAGCAAGCTCGTTCGTTAGGGCTGACCCTGTGACCATTATTATAGACGCAAACTGTGCCCACAGGGTAAAGTCATCTGACGCTGACGGCGCTATTTTACTAAAGTTTATAATTTCTGGTAAATTACCGTGCGTCACCGGGGGGAAACATAAAGAAGAACTGGCCAAAACCGCCTTAGGCGGCTTACTTCAGCAGCTGCAGTTAGCAGGCGTTCTTATGGACGTAGAGGTTGATCCTCTTGAGGACAGTTGCAATGCAAAGCTGCGATCAGATGATCCTCATATTGTGGCCCTAGCGCTTTCAAGCGGTTGCAGGCTTCTATTTACACACGACCAGCTTCTCATCGACGATTTTACTGATGTCGATATAGTGCCCAGGCCCAGGGGGAAAATATTTAAATATGCGGCTCATGTGAAGTTGCTTGAAGAGGCGTGCCGTTAGATTTCCGCAACTAGCCAACTCCCCTAAACCCCAGTCACAAACCCATCCAGCACGCGCTTCTGCCCAGCCTTGTCAAAATCGATCGTCAGCTTGTTCCCCTCGATGGCGGCCACATTGCCGTTGCCGAACTTCTGATGAAACACCCGGTCGCCCACTGAGAAGGCCGACGGGGTGTCCATTGTGGATCTGGCGATGAGTTCGCCTTCGATGGTGCGGGTTTTGACGGAGCCTCGGCCGGCGCCGCGACCGGAGTCGGTTTCGCCGTAGCCGATGCGCTCGACGCCCGCGCCTGAGCGGGTGCCCCAGTTGCGGTCGGTGGCGGCAGTCTTGTTG
>DCDI01000122.1:0-5201 GCA_002316345.1 Phyllobacteriaceae bacterium UBA1059
CCATTTCATTCAAACAGAAGGAACCAATGTCGTGTCAGGATAGCGGGCGGCTATGCTGATCAAGGAACCTACCTAGATGCGCGACCCCATGGCTACGTCCCATTATGTCAGCTTTCCGATATCTGTCAGAAGTGCAGCTGATAGCTTTCTGCCAACCCGCACGCGAATGATTGCACTGGAAGCTGCTCAAGAGAAGCTAACCACTATGATTGATCAGGGCACCTTGCGCTATGCAAACGCCAGACAGGCCTTTCACACACATACGCCTTAAAACAGGTGTTTCGAAAAACAGGCTGCAGGGGCACCGGGAGACAGTAATGGGCCTGGGCGAGCGTCCATAAAGTTGTAGAAGAGCGCAGGTTGAATTCATTTTCGTTAGGCTTCCAATCCTCCTTAAAGTGTTTCGTCCACAAGCCTCTTCTGCCGCCCATTTCCCACCCGAGAAGCTCGCCGACCCTCCCCCGGTTGCTTCCGATCTGCTTCCGGAAGGCTTTCGGCCGAACGCAGAAAGCCGCCCGAAGGCGGCTTGGATGGTTGTTAGATGGGTATGATCAGCGATGGATGACAGAAGTGGTTGCGGGGGCAAGATTTGAACTTGCGACCTTCAGGTTATGAGTTTGCTGAGGGCGCTTTTCGCCACGGTATCCGGCACTGCGAAGCTGACGCAGATTTCCGCCTAACCCGCTGTTATGGTTGACGTATAGCTTCATCCATCTTACTCTTTTCTGCGAGAGGAATACCCAGTTTTACGCTCCCTGATGCTTCCGATGTGATTCCGGACATCCCCCTTTGACGGAAGAAGACCATGGCGAAGATCACCAAACGTTCCGTCGATGCCGCGGCACCTGCGGACAAGGAGTTCTTCATCTGGGATGACGAGATGAAAGGGTTTGGCCTTCGGGTTTATCCCTCCGGCCGCAAGATGTATCTGGCTCAGTTTCGAACAGGCGGTCGGCTGCGCCGGATCAACATCGGATTGCATGGCGCGGTGACGCCCAACCTAGCGCGCACTGAAGCCATGAAGCATCTGTCGCAGGTTCGCTTAGGCGCTGATCCGGCAAGAGATCGTGATCGCCGCAAAGCGTCGCCGACAATGAAGGAGTTCGGCGAACGCTTTCTTGATGACCATGTCGCGTCCCACTGCAAAGCCTCGACCCATGGAGAATACAAGAGGTCGGTCGAGCTCTTCATCAACCCGAAGCTTGGATCGCATCGCCTGATCGACATCACGCGCGCTGATGTCGTGGAACTGCATCAGTCGATGAGGGCAACGCCGTATCAGGCCAACCGAACCCTTGGCGTTCTTTCGATCATGTTCACTGTTGCGCATACGTGGGGCGTCCGTACCGACGGTGTGAACCCGTGCTGGAAGGTGAAGCGATACAAAGAGGTCAAGCGTGAGCGCTATCTGACACCGGAAGAACTTGCGCGGCTTGGCAAGGTTCTGCGCGAAGCGGATGGTGAGCGTGAAGCGGCATCCTGCATCCAGCTCCTTCTTCTCACCGGCTGCCGCCTTGGCGAGATCCAGACGCTTAAATGGGACTATGTTGATCTCGACGCCGGGCTTCTGCGTCTACCTGATTCCAAGACCGGCGCCAAACTGGTGGCTATCGGCGAAGCAGCCGTGGACGTCTTCAAAGCCATCTCGAAGTGCAAGAACAATCCCTATGTCATCACCGGGACGATCGAAGGTCAGCACCTCACCGACATGCAGAAGCCTTGGCGGCGATTGCGCAAGCGCGCCAAGCTCGATGGCCTGCGCATCCATGATCTGCGCCATTCCTTCGCGTCGGATGCCCTGCAGCTCGGCGAGGATCTCACCATGATCGGACGCTTGCTTGGTCACACGCAGGTTCAAACAACAGCCCGCTACGCGCACCTCAAGACAGATCCGATCCGCGCGGCTGCCAATAAGGTATCGAACGCCATCGCTGAAGCTCTCGCCCTTCCCGTTAAGAGGAGCGAGGCGGACGAGGAAGATGAGGAGGATGCGTCTGAGATCGCAGCTTAGATCGGCGTTCGGATGTGGTTCGGGAGGATGGCCATGACGTCACTCTCAAGCCGAACAATCCACGAGGTTGCGAGAAGCGTTGTTGGAGACGGCGCGGTGTCTGCGCGATCAGCGGCGGCAACAGACCATGTTAGCGGCAGCCGCTTGCTATGGATGAGCCGCTTGGCTGCCGCCTCCCCTCCCCGCAGCGCGAAGCCAGTATGTCTCGCAGCAACTGCTCTGAAATCTCTGGAAAGCCGGTCAAGGCTGGCTGCCCAACCAGCACAGCTCCAACCGGCTTCTTGGCCATCCACTCCGTTCCCGCAAAGTGTCTAGCCAACCCTGACTGACATGGTAATTCGTCCACCGGCGCAGGGCAGAGGGCGGACAAGGATTGGGGTTCGGCGCTAAGGTCGAACCCGATGGGTGGGGCAGTTACCGTAGCAGTGGAGGCAATGACGTGCGTCGGCTGCAATCATCCCACGGGATCAGGCTTCTGGCGCTGGGTAGCTAACGTTTGGCGTCAGCTGCTTTCCCAGTCGAACCAGGTCTGCATGAGCCGACTGGATGTGCGGCCATGGAAAGGTGTCCGGCCGTTCATCCCACGCTTCGCCCCAACGGCCGATCGCGTCCAGCTTACCAGCAACACCTGCCAGCGACATGGCTGGCGTGGTTATCATGGCATCTAGCACGGTCTTGGCATGTGAAAATGCCGCCTGCTCGGCCTTCATGGTTGAGAAGTAACCGACCTCGCTGGAAATTGCGTCGAACTCAGCTTGCTTGGCAGCAAGCTCACGTTCCGCTTGCAGTCGAGTAGCTCCCATATCCGTGCGCTCGCCAATTAATCGATTAAGATCAAACAGGGAGTGCACGTATACGGGCTTGCAGCCAGGTACCGGAACCAACGTGCCGAAGCTGTCGAACCGTTCTGCGACTTCCACTTCGAGCTTCTGCATCAGCTGGCTTAGCTCCTGCACCAGCAGGTGGGTAGCTGCCCAGTCATGCCAGAGTGTGATGACAGGATCGTCAGGTCGAAATGAAGAGAGCGGGATAGCAGAAGAAGCGTTTCCCAAAACGCCACCCGTGACGGCCGCGCTGCCGCCTAAAAGCGCTACGCGACGCGTGACGCAGGCATAGTTCATGCTATGGTCGGAATCAGCCATGATCCGAGCTCCAATCAAGCTTGGTTGTGGTTAGGTCGGTCGAGTGTTACCGCACTCTGCCGGCCGCCTTAGGGCCCAGAAGCTAGCCTACCCTACGCCTACAGTCAAGATTTTTGGTATTTTGTAGCGATTTTCGATGACGCCTGTTCAATGTAGAATGGCGAGAGCAGCTTTGAGATTGGGGGTTCGTGAACTGGCCAATCTCGCTGATGTTTCGACAAACACCGTAACTCGCTTTGAGGCTGGCGAAGCTTTGAAGTCGTCGACAGTTTCTCATCTACAATCTGTGCTTGAGAAGTCCGGCATCGAATTTATCCCCGAGAACGGCGGTGGACCGGGAGTTCGCCTCGCACGACCGATGAAAAATTCGTGATCGAAACTCTTATCCTAGCAGTAAGCCAGGTAAAGAACTGCGTCGTTTTAGTCTGCTGATTGATGATTAGGGCTCATCGCATACGATTAAGTCAGCATAGTTGTTCGAATCTCATGCGGTCCGCCATCAAAATCTAGGTTAGGCTGGCGTAGCTATGGTGCCCGTGGCGTAAGATCGACGTTCTCCACGTCGCTTGCCTGCGGTGTGCGCCACCGTCCAGTCACGCCCGAAACGCATTGATCGAAATTGTTGCGGGGATCGAGTCGGACCTGCCTCAGGCGAGAATGCCAATCATCTGCGACAAGCCGATCGCTCTCTACCTCGAACCATCGTCACCTTCGTATCAACCGCGTCAGGCGCTGCTGACGCTGAGGGATTGTGCATCCTTGCGCAATATCCGTGTCGCGGCCTTATTATGTTCCGGCGCGTTCCAGACTACGCCTTTGTCCGACGGCGCCGTCAACAGAACCGTGGAACAGGGAAGACCGGCCGCATCGAATTTCCGCGCGATGAACTCACTCTCGCCACGATCATGGCTCGACATGATCAGCTGATAGCCATTCAATTCGACCATGTTGCGCATCACGTCGACAAAGGCGGCGGTGTGAATGATGTCGTTATGCTGCAGCGGATCGTCGAGCAGCAGCGCACGCCAGCGTGACCAAGGATAGGCCGTACTCGCCGCGCACAGGATGCTGAAGCCATTCGCGGCAAGCTGGCCCTCGCTCAGCACGACCTGAGGCGGCAGATCCTTCTTCGTCTCGATCGCATTGTCGACCTTCTCGCGATAGCGCAGCGCCATGCCGAAGCTGGTTGCATCGACCCGCGTGTCCGCCTTGAACTGAATGCTTTCGCCGGGCGTGCTCAGCATCGCCTCGTTGAAATCGTCGATTACCGTATTGAGCGGGTCAAGCACGCGCGCAGAAAAATCGTCGGCCTGTTTCTGAAGGTCCTCCGAGTAGCGCTTCACCGCGTTGCGTGCCGTGGTGGTGAGCTTCACTGCCGACCGAGCGGCCTCAAGCTTTACCTTCAGCGCGGTCAGATAGGCTGCCGGATCACGGACGCCATCGTCGCCCCCGGCGGTCCGCATCGACGCGACGATCTCGTCGATCTCGCTCTGGAGAAGAGCATCCTCATTGTCGCGGGCAAGCAATAGCTGGCGTTCGGCCAGTAACCGCAAACCTGCCAGCACTGTGTCGATGGCGGAGAGCCCGCGGTCATATTCAGCCTGGCTTGGAATGTCGTTGAGACCAGCGCGCGTCCAGCGCCGCTGCATCTGCCGCGACGCCTGTTCCGAAGTCGTGCGGGCTGCCTCGGCCGCGGCAAGGTCGCGTTGCGCGAGATCGAGCGCGGCCTGCTCGCGCTGGACGTCCGATGACGTCCTGGTCGCCACCTCACTCAGCTGTGCCAGACGTGCTCGCGCGTCTGCGGCGCGCTCACGCTCAGCCGTCAATCTCGCCTCAATATCGTCGATGGTCGCGTTCGACAGATTGCGTGCGGCGATGCGATCGGCGCAGGCCTTGTCCTCTGCCTGATACTGTACCAGCCGTGCGCCGAGCTGGTTGTCGCGCGCGATCAGTTCGTCGAGGTCAGCTGCAACGCTCGATCGCTGTTCGGTTGCCGCCGCCGCGTTCGCCGACAGCGGTTCCAGCGCTGCCTCTGCTGCTGCAAGTGT
>DCDI01000122.1:5318-5516 GCA_002316345.1 Phyllobacteriaceae bacterium UBA1059
CGAGTTGACGCAAGCGCGGCAAGGTCGCTTTCGGGGGCGGTAGCGAGAGTTCGGGCAATGCTGGCGCGTGCATTTGTCACCGCATCAGCGGCAGCCCTCGCGACCCGTTCGAGCCCGTCGACTGCCGCTACGACCCCGCGAAGGCGACGTATTTCATCGTTGAGCGCGGGTCGAGTGCTCCGCAAGGCCTCCAGCGCG
>DCDI01000199.1 GCA_002316345.1 Phyllobacteriaceae bacterium UBA1059
TGCGATCGGCGCGATGTCGCCATCCATTGAATACACCGACTCGAAGACGATCAGCTTGGCGCGCTCACGCGGTGCGATCGCCAGCAGCTGCTCGAGATGGGCGAGGTCGTTGTGGCGGAAGATCTTCTTGTCGGCGCCCGAACGCCGCACGCCTTCGATCATCGAGGCGTGGTTGAGTTCATCCGACAGGATCAGACAGTCCGGCAAAAGCCGCGCGATGGTCGAGATCGACGCTTCGTTGGACACGAAGCCTGAGGTGAAAACGAGCGCGGCTTCCTTGCCATGCAGGNNCGGCAAGCTCGCGCTCAAGCTCGACCAGCGGATGGTTGGTGCCGGAAATGTTGCGCGTGCCGCCAGCACCCGACCCCATGCGTCCCGCCGCGCTCTGCATGGCGGAAATCACATCGGGATGCTGGCCCATGCCGAGATAATCGTTTGAGCACCACACCGTAATCTCGCGTGCTTCACCTTCCGAACGCCAGATTGCGCGGGGGAACTCGCCCACGATTCGCTCGAGATCGGCGAAAACGCGATACCGCTTTTCCGCGTGGACCTGATCGACTGCTTCTTCGAAAAACCGCTCGTAGTTCATTCCATCCGCCCTGTTCGGTTGGTGGTGGCGATTATAGGACCGCGCGCCAAACCCGTAAACTTCAAGGACTTGGTCATTTTGCCCCACGGCTTTGCCTGACCAAGTGACGGTGTTCTAGCCGAGACCGGTGGTGCGACCTTTGATCTGGGTCAAACTGGCGGTCATTCCATGCAAATGAATTGCGCGCTCGATCAAGTACCAAGGGGAGGGGCGCATAGACGGGGTAGAGATGGTGCTGCGAGAGAGGATTGAACTCTCGACCTCTCCCTTACCAAGGGAGTGCTCTACCACTGAGCTACCGCAGCTGGCCGACGAATGCGGCTGGCTTCTGCCATAGGTCTTTGCAAAGCGCAAGCGAGGCTTGCACTTACCCAAGGCAGGTTTTTAACAGAAGCGGTATGATTTATGATGATCGCGCTCAGATATGCTTGGGGAAAACATGGCGGACGACAAGAAGGCGGCGAAAACGCGGGAAGATCGGTTGGCGGAGCAGCTTCGCGCGAATCTTGCCCGCCGCAAGGAGCAAACCCGATCCCGCCGGCAGGGTGAGGCGGATTTGCGCCGTGAAGGGGTGGCGGTGGAAGGCGGCGCGGCGGCAAATGAGGACGAATAAGGGCGCGCTCGGGAGCCCACGATCAGGGAGACGGCAAACGGGTTCCTTGATGTGGCCATCTTGATCGTCTAGGGGACGGGTTTAGTTTATTCGCCGTTCGACGCCGCGTTTGCGGGCCTCCGGCATTCAAGGAAAGTCAGGGCTCGCATGGACCGCATCAGACTCGTGGGTGGTAACACGCTCAACGGCACTATTCCGATTTCCGGCGCCAAGAACGCCGCGCTGCCGCTGATGATCGCGTCGCTGCTGACCGACGACACGTTGACCCTGGAGAATGTGCCGCATCTCGCGGATGTCGAGCAGCTGATCCGCATCCTCGGCAATCACGGCGTCGATTATGCCGTCAGCGGCCGCCGCGAAAAGCAGGCGGAAGGCTATTCGCGCACGATCAGCTTCACCGCGCGCAACGTCGTGTCCACCACAGCACCCTATGAGCTCGTGTCGAAGATGCGGGCGAGCTTCTGGGTCATCGGCCCGCTTCTGGCGCGCTGCCACGAGGCACGTGTGTCGCTGCCGGGCGGCTGCGCTATCGGCACGCGGCCGGTCGATCTGTTTATCGAAGGTTTGGAAGCATTGGGCGCGACGCTCGACGTCGATGGCGGCTACATCAATGCCAAGGCGCCGGGCGGTCTCGTCGGCGCGCGCTATGCGTTCCCCAAGGTTTCCGTTGGCGCGACTCACGTGCTGATGATGGCGGCATCGCTCGCCAAGGGCGAAACGGTGCTGGAAAACGCGGCGCGTGAGCCGGAAGTCGTCAACCTCGCCGAATGCCTGAACGCGATGGGCGCGCGGATCAGTGGCGCCGGCACATCAACGATCACCATCGAGGGCGTGGAAACGCTGCATGGCGCGCGCCATGCCGTTATTCCCGACCGTATCGAAACCGGCACCTATGCGATGGCCGTGGCGATGACCGGCGGCGACGTTCTGCTCGAAGGCGCCAAGCCCGACTATCTGCAGGCTGCTCTCGACACGCTGGTGCAAGCCGGCGTCGAGGTAACGCCGGGCGCAAGCGGCATCCGCATTCGCCGCAACGGCAACGGCATCCTGCCGGTCGACATCACCACCGAACCGTTCCCCGGCTTTCCGACCGATCTGCAGGCGCAGTTCATGGGCCTGATGACGATGGCCAACGGCCAGTCGCGCATCACCGAAACGATCTTCGAAAACCGCTTCATGCATGTGCAGGAGTTGGCGCGTCTCGGCGCCCAGATCCACCTGTCCGGCCAGACGGCGATCGTGGATGGCGTTTCCAAGCTCAAGGGTGCGCCGGTGATGGCGACCGATCTGCGCGCATCCGTGTCCTTGGTGATCGCCGGATTGGCGGCCGAGGGCGAAACGGTGGTGAACCGCGTCTATCACCTCGATCGCGGCTTCGAGCGCCTCGAAGAAAAGCTGTCGCGCTGCGGCGCCGACATCGAACGCATATCCAGCTGAAACCGCACGACATTTGACGCGTTCGTCTAGCGAAAGGCGCGGGTGACACATTGCTCTCCCGCGCGTGAACGCCTACACGAAACCGGACCTGTCAAATGAGATCGCCATGCTGAAACTTGCAGCACTCGACGAAGACGATCTGAAAATCGTTTCCGCCCATGTGCAGGATGCGGTGATCCGCGTCGGGGATATGCGCTGGGACAAGGGCGCACGTCGCTTCCTTCTGGAAATGAACCGCTTCGCCTGGGAAAGCCCGGTCAATTCCGTGTTCAATCAGCGTTACGAACGCCGCCGCTCGGTTCTGCATTTCGAAGGCGTGCAGGCTGTGCGCGCAAGCGGAATTACGCGCGACAAGGTGGACGACGTTCTCGTTCTTCTCTCGATCCGCTTCACGCCTGAAGACGCGCCCGCCGGCACGATCGAGCTGATTTTTGCCGGCGATCATGCGCTTCGGCTTCAGGTCGATTACGTCGAAGGCCGTTTGACCGATCTAGGTGCGGCCTGGGAAGCGGGATCGAAGCCCGCCCATTTCGGATGATGTTGCTGTGGTAACCCGTCTCGATCAGCGTGAGGGCGATTTCGAGCCCCGCTTTGCCTCCTTTTTATCGACCAAGCGCGAAGTGTCGGATGATGTGGATCGCGCGGTGCGCGACATCATCGCCGATATCCGCGCGCGCGGCGATGCCGGCCTGATCGATTATACAAAGCGCTTCGACCGTTCCGACATCACCGGGCGGCTGCGGATTACGCCGGAAGAGATCGCGCAAGCCTACGAGAGCGCCGATCCAACGGTGGTGGATGCACTGCGCTTTGCCAGGGAACGCATCGCGTCCCATCATGCCCGTCAGAAGCCGCAGGATGATCGCTATACCGATGCCGTCGGTGTTGAACTCGGTTCGCGCTGGACGGCTGTTGAGTCGGTCGGCCTTTACGTGCCAGGCGGCACGGCAAGCTATCCAAGTTCTGTTCTGATGAACGCCGTGCCAGCTGTCGTGGCCGGGGTCGAGCGGCTCGCCATGGTGGTGCCGGCACCCGATGGCGTGTTAAACCCGCTCGTGCTGGTGGCTGCCGACATTGCAGGCGTCAGCGAAATCTACCGCATCGGCGGTGCGCAGGCGGTGGCAGCCCTTGCCTATGGCACGGAAACCATCGCGCCGGTCGCCAAGATCGTTGGTCCTGGCAATGCCTATGTCGCGGCCGCCAAGCGCCAGGTGTTCGGCACGGTCGGCATCGACATGATCGCCGGGCCTTCGGAAGTCCTTGTGGTCGCCGACGCCCAGAACAACCCCGACTGGATCGCTGCCGATCTCCTGGCGCAGGCCGAGCATGATGCCTCCGCGCAGTCGATCCTGATCACCGACGAGGCCGGCTTTGCCGATGCGGTCGCGCAAGGCATCGAGCGACAGCTCAAGCTTCTGCCGCGCGGCGAGATCGCATCACGTTCCTGGGCCGATTTCGGTGCGCTGATCCTGGTGGACAGCATCGACGCTGCGGTTCCCCTCATCAACCGCATCGCCGCCGAGCATCTCGAACTCGCCATTGTCGATCCGGATGCGCTTCTGCCAAAGATCCGCAATGCCGGCGCGATCTTCCTCGGCGCCTATACGCCGGAAGTGATCGGCGATTATGTCGGCGGCTCCAACCACGTCCTGCCGACCGCACGCTCGGCCCGTTTCTCGTCCGGCCTGTCCGTTCTCGACTTCGTCAAGCGCACCTCGATCCTGAAGCTCGGCCCCGATCAATTGCGCGCGCTGGCACCGGCCGCCATTGCCTTGGCAAAAGCCGAAGGCTTGGATGCCCATGGCCGCTCCGTTTCGATCCGATTGAACGTCTGACCATGACGCTGCCGCCGAACTGCCGATTGATCGAAGTCGAGCTCGACGAATCAATCGGCCGTTCCACGCCGGATGTCGAACATGAGCGCGCGGTCGCGATCTTCGACCTGATCGAGGAAAACAGCTTTCGTCCTCTCGGCGACGAGGCGGGTGGCCCCTATCGGCTCAAGCTGTCACTGGTGGAAAACAAACTGGTCTTCGCCATCAACCGCGAAGACGGCGAGCAGGTCGTGCTCCACATCCTGTCGCTGACTCCATTCCGGCGGATTGTGAAAGACTACTACATGATCTGCGAAAGCTATTACGACGCGATCCGGAGTTCCACGCCAAGCAAGATCGAAGCGATCGACATGGGTCGGCGCGGCCTTCACAATGAAGGCTCGCAAACGCTGTTGGACCGGTTGGGCGGCAAGATCGAGGTCGACTTCACCACGGCCCGGCGCTTGTTCACGCTGATCTGCGTTCTGCATTGGCGCGGCTGATTGCCTGTGACGGATCAGGAACCTCAAAAAGACGATACAGCGGACAAACCCGCCAAAGCGCCGCGCTCCGTACTTTTTCTATGCGGAATGAATGCCGTGCGATCGCCTATGGCCGAGCAGATCGCGCGCGGTGTGCTGCCGTCGTCGACCTTCGTGGCATCGGCCGGCGTGCGGGCAGGGGAGCGCGACCCCTTCGTGGATGCCGTGCTTGCCGAAAAGGGCCTGACACTGGGCGAGCGCCAGCCGATCACGCTCGACCAGCTGGAAGACGACTATTTCGACCTCATCATCACGCTGGCGCCGGAAGCGCACCACCGCGCTTTGGAACTGACGCGCACGCTGGCAGTGGACGTGGAATATTGGCCGACGGCCGACCCGACCTCAGCGACGGGCCGGCGTGACCAGATCCTTGACGCCTATCGCGATGTGCGCGATCGGCTGGAAGCGCGAATAATCAACCGCTTTGGCTCGAAAAGCGCGTCCTGACACCCCAAATAAGACGTTCACAACAGGCGCGGCATCATATAGGTGTTGCCCCAGATTTCAGGTCTCTTCTGAAGGGGCCGCAGAAAGGATACGGATGGCAAAGGAAGAAGTCCTCGAATTTCCCGGCACGGTCACGGAACTGCTGCCGAATGCGATGTTCCGGGTGAAGTTGGAAAACGAGCACGAGATCATTGCTCACACCGCTGGCCGCATGCGCAAGAACCGCATCCGCGTGCTCACGGGTGACAAGATCCTGGTGGAAATGACGCCCTATGACCTGAGCAAGGGCCGCATCACCTATCGCTTCAAGTAAACTCGGCCGTTTTGAACAAAACGGCCGCTCCGGCGCCTGCTTAGGCATCCAGCCGTTTGAAGCCGCCATTCTCCGCTTTCATTGCCGGAATTGATCGATGAGCGACGTTGCAAAGCTAGTTCTGGCGTCCGGCTCGCCGCGGCGCATCGAGCTGCTGCAGCAGATGGGCATCGAGCCGCATCGCATTCTGCCGGCCGATGTCGACGAGACGCCCGCCAAGAGCGAGATTCCGCGCTCGCTCGCCAAGCGCCTGTCGCGCGAAAAGGCCGAGCGTGCTGTGGCCATCATGGCCGCCGAAAAGACGGCAACCGGCGCCTTCATTCTGGCTGCAGATACGGTTGTGGCTGTGGGTCGCCGTATTCTGCCGAAAGCAACGATCTCCGACGAGGCGGTCGACTGCCTGCAACTGCTGTCGGGTCGTTCGCACCGCGTTTACACCGGCGTCTGCGTCATCACGCCGGCCGGCAAGATGCGCCAGAAGCTCGTGGAAACACGCGTGCGCTTCAAACGCCTGTCGCGTCGCGAGATCGACCGCTACATCGCGTCCGGCGAATGGCGCGGCAAGGCGGGCGGCTATGCCATCCAGGGCCTCGCAGGGGGCTGGGTGGTGAAACTTGTCGGCTCCTACACCAATGTCGTCGGCTTGCCGCTCTATGAGACCGCAGGCCTGCTGGCCGGCGATGGCTTCGACGTCCATTCCGGTTGGGGCGCAGGCTCGTAAGCCTCGCCATCGTGGCTACGAATTCGATCTTTCCTCGGATCGCCTGCGTACCTATCTTCCGCTTACATCCCAGACCGACCTGATTGGAAGCGCCAGTTCATGGCTGAGACGATCGTCACCCCTTTGCGCCTGAAACGCCCATGCCCCGAATGCGGCCGCCCCTCCCAGCGCGCCACCTTCCCCTTCTGCTCGCCGCGCTGCAAGGACATCGACCTGAACCGCTGGCTCTCAGGCGCTTACGCCATTCCCGTGCGCGACGACGAGGAAGACGAACAGGAAACGCTCCCGGGCGAAAGCGAGCGCAGCTGAAGCCTTTCCCAACACACGAACAGCCCGGATCGGGCGTTCGGCGAGGAGGCTGTGGGTAAGCTGACGAATGTTTTTCCTAAATGCCCTTGGGGTGCTGGACAGGGCAAAAACCCGTGCTATAACCCCGCTCGCTTCCGGCGGAGCACCAACCCCGCCGCGCCATGGCATTTGCCTTGGACCGGATGCCCAAGTAGCTCAGTTGGTAGAGCATGCGACTGAAAATCGTAGTGTCGGTGGTTCGATTCCGCCCTTGGGCACCATTTCTCCCAAACACACACCATTCCTGATCGGTCTTTAGTCGGCTTTCCGCGCCGCTGCCAATCTCCCATCAGCAGCGGCGATGGCCTCAATCGTAGGTGTCTTCTTCCGCGCCGGCGCCGGCGATCTCCTCCGCGCCGGGAGCATCGGCGCCGCTATCGGTTGCTGGTCGGTCCTGATCCTTGCGGCGGGCTGGGCTGCGGTCTTCTGAACTCTCCGACAGGCCGAGCTTGGCGCGAACAGCTTCGACCTGATCGTCGCTGACTTCGATGATCGACCCGCTGTCATCCGGCAGGCCGGAGCCGGACTGACCAATCGTTTCGTTCTTGGGGCGGTCGTTGGTGCCTGTGGTGATCTTCTCTTTCATGACTTGGTCCTCCATTTGGGGTCGAACGCGCAACTCCTGAGATGGGTCCAGCGTGCTTGGCTGAACTTGCCACGCTGGATCGCGCTGACGATCGGGACAAGTACGGCGGACCGATCTTCAAGCAAGGCGCACGAAGCCTTCCGCGCTCCCGCTTTCCCACAATCATCTGTGCCTGATGGCTTGTGACTGGCCGCTAGTCGCGCAACAAGCATCGCGATCCGGCGCATGCGCCGGCAAGAAGAGGACGTTGTTGGATTAATGCAAGCAAAACTGGATGGAGCGACAGGCACACCTGTGCGGTCGCTCAATCGCGATGACATACGGGTTCTGGGACTTTCAGCCTTGGGCGGCGCACTGGAATTCTACGATTTCATCATCTTCGTCTTTTTTGCCAGCGTGATCGGCCACCTTTTCTTTCCGCCGGACATGCCGGAATGGCTTGTTCTGATCCAGACCTTCGGCATTTTCGCTGCCGGCTATCTCGTGCGTCCGCTGGGCGGCATCCTGATGGCGCATTTCGGCGATCGTGCCGGCCGCAAGCGCGTGTTCACCCTGTCAGTTTTCCTCATGGCCTTGTCGACGCTGGCGATGGCCTGTCTGCCAACTTACGCGGCGATCGGCGTGCTGGCGCCCATCCTGCTGATTGTCTTTCGCATGCTGCAAGGCGCGGCGATCGGCGGCGAGGTTCCGGGTGCCTGGACCTTCGTGGCCGAACACGTGCCTGCCAATCGCGTCGGTATGGCCTGCGGCTTCCTTTGCTCCGGCTTGACCTTCGGCATCCTGCTCGGCTCGTTCATCGCCGCCGGAATCAACTGGGCCTTCAGCCCAGAGGAAGTCGCGAGTTTCGCTTGGCGCATTCCGTTCTTTATCGGCGGTGTGTTCGGCCTCCTCGGCGTGTATCTGCGCCGTTGGCTCAGCGAAACGCCGATCTTCCTGGAGATGAAGGCCAGCAACCGGCTTCAGAAGAGCCTGCCGCTCAAGATCGTCCTGCGCGACCATCTGCATGGCGTCGTGATCTCGGCCTTGCTGACCTGGATCCTGTCGGCCGGCATCGTGGTCACGACGCTGATGACATCGACTTTCCTGCAGAAGCTTTATGGTTATTCGCCGCTGGAGTCGCTGCTGGCCACCAGCTTCGGCTCGTTGTTCCTGATCGTCGGCACGGTCTCGGCGGGCGCGCTGGTGGACCGCATCGGCAGCGGCCGCTTCTTTGCGGTGGCCGGCGTGGTGTTCGGCATCGCGACCTTCGCGTTCTATACCTATGCCGGCGTGTCACTGCAGGTTCTGTTTGCGCTTTACGCGGTGATGGGCTTGTCCGTGGGAATGGTGGGCGCGACGCCTTACGTGATGGTGCGCTCATTCCCGGCCGGCGTGCGGTTCTCCGGCCTGTCCTTCTCCTACAACGTTGCTTACGCCATCTTCGGCGGTTTGACGCCGGTGGTGGTGACGTCGCTGCTGGCCGTCAATCCTATGGCCCATGCCTGGTATCTGGTCTTCATTGCCGTGCTGACGACAGCTCTAGGCTTCTACCTCATGCGCTACAGCGAGCGCCTGGAAGGCGATATCGGACTGCGGCCAGCGCTGGCCTACTGAAGCAACCATCCTGCGGCACAGCAGGGCAGATATGAAAAGACCCGGCTGCAAGCGGCCGGGTCTTTTTAATTTCAGCGGGGTTGAAGCAGAAGCTACCTAGCTCGACGCTTGTTGTAGCGCTTCGAGGCATCGTTGCGTGCCATTCTGCCAAGACGGCAGGGTGAAGTTGAAAGCGCTGGCAAACGTGCCGTTGTCCAACCGCGAATTCGCCGGCCGCATAGCTGGCGTCGGGTACTCCGTAGTCGTGATCCGCTCGACCTTGGCCGATGCTCCCCCTAGCTCTGCCGACCGCCGAAAGACTTCTTCAGCGAAGTCGGCCCAGGTGCAGGTGCCTTCGGCCGTCATGTGGAAGATGCCGCGCCAGGTTGGGTCGGCGGGGGAGGCGAGGGCGTGGTCGAGTACCCTAGCCAGGCCTTCTGCGATGTCGGGCGCGTAAGTGGGGCTGCCCCATTGATCGGCGACGACGCGGATCGTGTCGCGGTCGGCTGCCAGGCGCAGCATCGTCTTCAGGAAGTTGTTGCTATAGGGGCTGAATACCCAGGCGGTGCGCAGGATGACGTGGTCCGGGTTGGCTTGCGCCACCGCGCGCTCGCCGGCGAGCTTGGAGCGGCCGTAGACGCTTTGGGGATCGACGGGATCGTCTTCGGTGTAGAAGCCGTCCTTGTTTCCTGCGAAGACGTAGTCTGTCGAAATGTGCAGGATCGGGATGCCCGCTTCGCGCGCTGCGGTCGCGAGAACGCGCGGGCCCGTCTCATTCGCCGCGAAGGCCGCGTCCGGTTCGGTTTCTGCCTTGTCGACGGCCGTATAGGCGGCGGCGTTGATGAGGGCGGCGGGCTGGTGTTCGAGGATGGCTGCTTCCACGGAAGCAGGGTCTGTGATGTCGAGTTCCGGCCGCCCGAGCGTCACGAACTGACGGTCAGGCGTGGAGATGGCGGCCAGGGATTGGGCGACCTGGCCGGAGCGACCTGCAACGAGAATCTTCACGAGGCCTTCCGCTGCCCGAGGCGCTCGCCGGAATATTTCTTGGCGCGGATCGGACCCCACCATGCCTCATTGTCGAGGAACCACTGCACCGTCTTTTCCAGACCGGTCTCGAAGGTTTCTTGCGCCTTCCAGCCGAGTTCGGATTCGATGCGGCTGGCATCGATCGCATAGCGCAGATCGTGGCCGGGGCGGTCGGTCACGAAGGTGATGAGGTCGCGGCGCGACGACACATCGGGCAGGGGACGCAGCCGGTCGAGGACGTCGCAGATCGTTTGAACCACGGTCAGGTTCGAGCGCTCGTTACGTCCGCCGATATTGTAGGAGCGGCCGAGCTCGCCCTTCGTGGCGACCAGCACGAGCGCGCGGGCATGATCGTCGACGTAAAGCCAGTCGCGCACATTCTCGCCATTGCCGTAAACCGGCAGCGGCAGGCCTTCCAGGGCGTTGAGGATCACCAGCGGGATCAGCTTTTCGGGGAAGTGGTAGGGGCCGTAATTGTTCGAGCAGTTGGACAAGACCACCGGCAGGCCGAACGTGTGGTGCCAGGCGTTCACAAGATGGTCGGACGCAGCCTTGGATGCCGAATAGGGCGAGGACGGCGCATAGGGCGTTTCTTCGGTGAACATCTGGTCGTCGAAGCCGAGCGTTCCAAACACTTCATCGGTGGAAATGTGGTGGAAGCGGAACGTGTCGCGCTTGTCGCCCGTCAGGCTGTTCCAGTACTCGCGCACGGCTTCGAGCAGGCGGTAAGTGCCGACGATGTTGGTCTGGATGAATTCGGCCGGACCATCGATGGAGCGGTCGACATGGCTTTCGGCGGCCAGATGCATGACGATGTCGATCTCATGCTTGCGCAGCGTCTCGCCGACCTTGGAACCATCGGCAATATCGGCCTGCACGAAGCTGTACCGGGGATTGTCCGCGATCGGAGCCAGTGTCTCGAGGTTGGCCGCATAGGTCAGCTTGTCGAGATTGACGACGTGGTGCTCGGTTTCGTTGATGAGGTAGCAGCAAACGGCTGAGCCGATGAAGCCGGCTCCACCTGTCACGAGGATGTTCATCGCAAGCGGTCCTTAAAAAACGAGGGCGATATCGCGCAGCAAAGGCGCAACCTTGTCCTTGTCGGACAGATGCGGTGCAGAACCTTCGATCGGCCAATCCACGGCGATCTCGGGATCGTCCCAACGGATGTTGCGGTCATGCTGAGGCGAATAGGGTGCGGTCACCTTGTAAAACACTTCCGTGTCTTCCTCGAGCGTGAGGAAGCCATGAGCGAAGCCTTCCGGCACCAGGATCTGGTTGAAGCTTTCGGCTGACAGAAGAAGGCTCGCCCATTTTCCGAACGTCGGAGAATCCTTGCGAATATCAACGGCTACGTCAAAGATGCTGCCGCGCAGGACCCGCACGAGCTTGGCCTGCGCAAAGGGCGGCTCCTGATAATGTAGGCCGCGCAGCGTGAACTTTTCGCGCGAAAGCGACTGGTTGTCCTGGATCCACTGTCCGGGCAGGCCGGCCTCGATCAGCCGCTGCTGGTTGAAGGTCTCGGAGAAGAACCCGCGATTGTCACCGAACTTGCGCGGCGTCAGCTCGACGACATCGGCGATGGAAAGCGGGGTAACGGTCAGCATCGAACACTCTGATTGCATATTGCTCTTCTGCGAACTGCTAATAGGCGAAGCGTCCGCTCGTGTCGACTGAGGCGAGCTTACCTCAATCGCATTGTGTTGCAGTCGCTGTTCATCCCGGAAGTGAAGCGCCTCGGGTTCACCAAAGAAAACGGCGGACCCGAAGGCCCGCCGTAAAGATGTTTCTATGCGCCTGATGTCAGGTCTTCGGCAGCGCGTAGGCGATGTAGTAGTCGCCCACCGGCGTTTCCATGAAGTGATGGCCACCGGCCTGGATCACGAGGTATTCGCGCCCGTTCTGCTCATAGATGATCGGGTTGGCCTGGCCACCGGCAGGCAGCACATCCGACCACACGACATCGCCGGTCTTCAAGTCGATGGCGCGGATCAGGTTATCCGTGGCTGCGGCGATGAAGACGAGCCCGCCCTTGGTCACAACCGAGCCGCCATTGTTTGGCGTGCCGATGGTAAAAGGCAGGAAGGACGGGATGCCGAAGGGACCATTGCGGCGGGGCGGGCNNCCGGTCTTCAGATCGATGGCGCGAATGCCGCCGAGCGGAGGCTTCTTGCAGGGAATGCCGGTAAAAGGCGCGCGCCAGCCGGCATTGACGTCGATGCCGTAAGGCGCACCAGCCTGCGGATCGCCAGCACCTTCCGCGTTCGAACCGGACTTCGCGCCCTGTTCGATCTCGTTGATCGGCTTCAGCCCACGCTTGTCGGCTTCTTCACGGGGAATGAGCCGGTTGTGGTTCGGCACGTCGTTGTAGTTGGCAACGATGATGCCGCGTTCCGGATCAATCGCCACGCTGCCCCAGTCCGACCCACCATTATAGCCGGGATACTGGATCCAGTAGGTGTCGGTGGTCGGATGCGTGTAGATGCCATTGTAAGTCGCCTGCCGGAAGGCGATGCGGCAGAACAGCTGATCGAGCGGGGTGACGCCCCACATATCGGCCTCGGTGAGGTCTTCCTTGCGAAGCGTGTGGTAGCCGGAAGCCGGCTGGGTCGGCGCGTATTTGCCGTCTTCAACACCGCCCGCTGGCGTCTTGATTTCTTGCATCGGCACCAGCGATTCACCGGTTTCGCGATCCAGAATATAGATGTAGCCCTGCTTTGAAGGGAGAACAACGGCGGGGCGGTTGCCGCCCTCGGCCGGGAAGTCGATCAGCGTGACCTGGCTGCCGAGATCGTAGTCCCACACATCCTGGCGTACCGTCTGGAAGCGCCAGCGCGGCTTGCCGGTGGTCACGTCGAGCGCCACCAGCGAGGTCGACCATTCGTTTTCAGCTTCCGAGCGGTTGCCGCCCCAATAATCCACGGAGGAGTTGCCCAGCGGCAGGAAGACGAGGCCGGACTGCTCATCGCCGGTTGCCGTCGTCCACATGTTCGGCGTGCCGCGCGTATAGGTCTGGCCTTCCGGTGGCAGGCCGGTGAGTTCGGGGTTGGCGAGATCCCAGGCCCAGGCGAGCTGGCCGGTCACGGCATCGAAGCCGCGGATCACGCCGGACGGCGCATCTTCGGCCTGACCATCCTTGACCTGTGCGCCGGTGACGACAATGCCGCGCACGATGGCCGGAGGCGCGGTCACCGCATACCAGCCGGGCACCTTTTCGCCGATGCCGGTCCACAGATCGACCGTTCCGCCCTGACCGAAGTCCTGGCAAGGCTGGCCTGTCTTGGCATCGACGGCGATGAGGCGCGCGTCGATCGTTCCCTGAATGACGCGGGCGGCACAAGCCTGATCCGGCGCGGTATTGGGAACTTCGTAATAGGATACGCCGCGGCAGGAAGCGCCGTAAGGGATGGATTCTGCGGGCACCTTGGGGTCATAGCGCCAGCGTTCCTTGCCGGTCGCCGCATCCACCGCGGTCATGATGTTCATGGCCGAGCAGATGAAGAGCGTGTCGCCGATCTTGAGTGGCGTGCCCTCGGGCGAATACTTGTCCTTGGTCGCTTCCGTCGGCATGTCGCCGGTGCGGTAGGTCCACACCTTCTGGAGGTTGGCCACGTTTTCCGGCGTGATCTGGCTCAGCGGCGAATAGCGGGTTGCCTGTTCGCTGCCGCCCCAGAAGGGCCAGTCGGTTCCAGCTGCCCGCTGCGGTGTCACCGGGCGTGCGGCCTGAACGGGCGCGCTGTTGCCTGCATCCGGCGCGCTGGCCGGACCGGCATCGCT
>DCDI01000231.1:0-239 GCA_002316345.1 Phyllobacteriaceae bacterium UBA1059
CAGGACATGATGCAGCAGATGCAGCAAGCGCAGCAGGGCCAGGAAGGGCAAGACGGACAGGGACAGCCGGGCGGGCGTCAGCGCAGCGCCGATCGCGATCCATTGGGCCGCCCACGCGCCACCACCGGTCCGGACTTCGGCAATTCGGTCGAGGTGCCCGATGTCATCGACGCCCAGCGTGCGCGCCAGATCCTCGACGAAATCCGCCGCCGCCTCGGCAATGCGCTCAGCCCGCAGCT
>DCDI01000231.1:328-49897 GCA_002316345.1 Phyllobacteriaceae bacterium UBA1059
TAAAGGCCGAGCATTGTCCGCACGTCCTGCGGTGTCTTACCAGTGGCGCGCAGATCGGCCAGCGACGGACTGCCGGCGCTTTTGGAAAGCTTGCGCCCCTCGTCATCCAGCACCAGCCGGTGATGATGGTAGGTCGGTTCGGGCAGGCCAAGCAGCACCTGCAATAAGCGGTGCACTGATGTGGCATGGAACAGGTCGCGCCCGCGCACGACATGGGTGATCCCCTGCAAGGCATCGTCCACCACCACAGCAAGCGTGTAGCTCGCCGGAAACTCTTTTCGCGCTAGCACTACATCACCCCACGCAGCAGGATCAGCCGCAACTTGCCCGGTTTCGCTTGAAGGGCCTTCGCTGTTTTCCGTCCAGAACAAGGGCCGGCCAACCTGCTCCAGTGCCGCCTGCATGTCCAGCCGCCAGGCGAAAGGCTCGCCACTGTTCATGCGCGCCTGGCGGTCTGCCTCCGGCATTTGCCGCTCGTCGCCCGGATAGAGCGGAACCCCATCTGGATCACGCGGCCACGGCTCACCTGCTGCCTCGGCCTCCGCAATCAACCACCGAACCTCCCCGCGGCTGAGAAAGGCCGGATAGATCAGCCCCATCGCCTTCAGACGCTCCAACGCGCGTCCGTAATCGGCGAAGTGCTCGGACTGCCGCCGCACCGGCTCTTCCCACCGCAAGCCGAGCCAAAGGAGATCGTCATAAATGCCGGCCTCATTCTCTGGCGTGCAGCGGGTGAGGTCCGTGTTTTCAATGCGCAGCAGAAAGCGTCCGGCAACCTCCCGCGCCTCTTCTGCATTCAGGATCGCGGATAAGGCGTGGCCGAGATGCAGCCGCCCGGTCGGGCTTGGTGCAAAGCGGAAGGTGGGGCGGCTGGCAGGCGGCATGGCCGATTGCTAAGCTGCCTCGCCCGAGAAGAAAAGGCTGGCTGATGCGCCACATCGAAACGCTGGAGCATGTCACCGAGGATCTGAACGCACTGGTCGCCGCCGATCCGCGTCTGGCGCCTATTCGCGCGGCAGCCGGCGACATTCCACTGCGGCTCGTGCCGCCCGGTTTCGCCAGCCTGGCCGGCATCATCACCTCGCAACAAGTGTCGCGCGCCAGCGCCGATGCGATCTTTGCCCGCTTCCTGGCATTGGTCGATCCGCTGACGCCTAAAACCCTGCTGGCAGCACCCGAAAGCGTGTTTCGCGAAGCCGGCCAGTCGCGCGCCAAGCAGCGAACCTTGCTGGCACTGGCGCAAGCCTGCCTGGACGGTCGCGTCCAGCTCGACACGATGCGGGAGCGACCGGCGGAAGCGGCGATCGCGGACCTGACTGCCGTATCGGGAATCGGTCCATGGACGGCGGAAGTTTATCTGATGTTCTGCGCCGGCCATCCCGACATCTTTCCCGCGCATGATGTCACGCTGCAAACGGCGGTGGGGCAGGCGCTGAACATCGAGCCGCGGCCATCCGCCAAGGCGCTCTCAAGAATAGCGGACCTGTGGTCGCCCCATCGCTCCGTCGCGGCGCGATTGTTCTGGGCCTATTACGCGGTGATTCGTCGGCGGGATGCGCTTCCTTTGGGGTGAAAACCGGAAGTTCCCGCCCGAAAACCGGCGAAAGCATCCGAATTTTTCCGGCTTTTCCCGGTTTTTTCCCGCTTCACAGCCCTGTCACATCGGGCTTACACTATCGTGGTCAATCGACAGCTTTTCCCAAAGGGAGGTGCGTTAGTGACGATCGCGGTTTCCCCGGACGGGTTGCCAGCGCTGGTGCTCAATGCCGATTATCGGCCTCTGAGCTATTACCCTCTCTCGCTCTGGTCTTGGCAGGATGCGATCAAGGCGGTGTTCCTCGATCGGGTGAACATCGTTGCCGAATATGACCACGAAGTCTCCTCGCCATCCTTCTCGATGCGGCTGCCCAGCGTGGTGTGCCTCAAGAGCTATGTGAAGCCGTCGCGCCATCCCGCTTTTACGCGCTTCAACGTGTTCCTGCGCGATCGCTTCCAGTGCCAATATTGCGGCACGCATGACGATCTGACCTTTGATCACGTCATCCCGCGCCGTTGCGGCGGCACGACGACCTGGGAAAACATCGTCGCGGCCTGTTCTCCCTGCAACTTGAGGAAGGGCGGCATGATGGCGGCGGAGGCAAAGATGTTTCCGCAACAAAAGCCGTTTGCGCCAACCGTGCACGACCTCCATAACAACGGCCGGCTGTTTCCACCCAACTATCTGCACGAAAGCTGGATGGATTACCTTTACTGGGATGTCGAACTGGAGCCTTGAGCTGGCTTCAAGCGCGGCTGCGGGCGAATGCGCCGCGCAGCATGATGATGGCCAGGATCGCGGCGCAAACAGCCTGCCAGCCGGCGAAGGACAGGCCGAGCACCCGCAGCGCGGCCTTGTCGCAAGATGGCGGGATGACGGAATTCAGCGAATCCAGAACGCCGCCCGACGTGCCGGATGTCGCATCCACAGCCACGCCGCAATCGGTCGGGCCGGCCCACCATCCCCATTCCACGCCGGAATGGTAGACGCCGAGATACAGCGCCCAGATCATCAACAGCGCGCCCGCAAGGATCAGCAGCCGTGTCACCAAAGCCGGACCGCGCCGGAACGACAGGATCACGGCGAGCGCCATGATCGGCAGGCCGATATAATAGGGAATGCGCTGCTCGTAGCAGAGCTTGCAGGGGATGTAGCCACCGATCACCTGAAAGCCGACGGCACTGCCGACCGTCACCGCCATGCCCAAAAGACCCACAACGGAGAGCGTCTTCTGGGTGTGTCCAACCGGATCGTTCAGCGCCATGATCATCCTGCCTGTTGGGCGGACTGACACAGCCGCCTGCTCGTTCGCACCCGATTAGGCGCAAAGTTCAGGCCCGGCAATGATCTGCCGCATGGACAGCGCGTCAACAATCATCACCGTTTGCAGGAGTCGGTGATATTTTCTCGTGCTTGCAGGCTCTGGATGATCTGGCTTTTCTCAAAAAGCCGTCGTATAGGAACGCGGCCTTTCCCAAGCCGCTTGTCGCCTCGGGAATCTGCACCGTGCGGGTGTGGTGGAACTGGTAGACGCGCCGGACTCAAAATCCGGTTCCGCAAGGAGTGTCGGTTCGATTCCGACCACCCGCACCACTTTTCCCCGATTTATACAGTAGAAACAGTGGGTTAAGGAAATTCGTCCGTCCGTCACCCGCCATTCTGTCCACCCAGGATGTTTGTTGGCCTAAAGGCGATTATCCACAGCCACAAACGCTAAAAGCCGCCACCAGCCCGAAGGCCAGCAGCGGCTGATATGCGGGTGTCCGGTCAAAGTCTGACTGGCGGTCGTCGTTCAGGCGCAACCTTTTCTGGCACATCCGGGCTGACCCGAACGATCCGGCCTTGCATTTCTACTTCAATGCAAACGCCTTGTTCCTTCGCTATGATCGCCATCCGACGGAGATCTGCCTGTGATATGAGGGCGGTTCTGGTCATCATTCTCGAAAAGGTAAGGTTCCGCTTAAGCGCTTCCTTGCAGCATCATCCGCAACAGGGAAATAGAGCGAATGACGAGGAAACGGATGTTCAGCAAGTCTGAGATAATGGATGCCGCGCGGGCGGCTTCTGAAACCGGCCTGTCAGTGAAGTTGTGCCCGACAGGCGAAATCGTTTTCATGAGGAACGTAGAGGCAGATATGGCAAGGCCGAAATCGCCAGAGGATGTTTTGGCTAACTGGTTGAAGGACCGCCGATAGCCAGAAGCGAGCAGGTAATGACGACGCTACGCCGATAGCCTATTTCCGATATGGAAGCCTCGGAGCAGCTTTCTTACGCAGGGGCTTCGCCGCATCCTCAGCTTCTAGATCGACAGGTTAAGGCATCTGCTTACGACGCCAATCCTCAAATTTCTCGACGTTCTCTGTAAGGACACGAACCAGCTTACCGACGCGGAACGCTGTGACCTGGCCCGACTCAATGAGTTTATGGACATGTCCCACCGAACAGCCCCACCGTTCCGCGAGCTTAGCTGGAGAGTAGACGTGCGGCCGATCCTTTTCGGCCATTCCGTTGGAACTGCCTTGACCAAGCGTTCGGCTCGTTTGATCCGTAACACCTTCGGGAAGGCGTATGAACGCCGCCTCTAGCTCGATCCTGCTCCAAATGTCGCGATCGCCGAGACGTTTTGGCAGCGGCATTCGTCCGGCGGACACGAGCTGCATGAACAACGGAACGTCTACCCCGACATAGCGGGCTGCTTCATCACGGGAAAGGCCGAGCGGCGCATACGGGAACACATCACGATCATAGCTCATGTTGCTTCCTCTCATCGGCGAGGTGTACTTTTCACCCAACGCTTAGATGCTTCTTCCAGTCACGAACCCAGGCTTAGAACAAAGACATGGCCCGAACTTTCTCCCGTAAGGAGTTTTACGAGCTTGTTTGGTCGAAGCCGATGACACAGCTTTCCAAAGAGTTCCTGATCTCCGACGTTGCGCTTCATAAGATCTGTAAGAAGAATGATATCCCCAATCCTCCGCTGGGTTGGTGGGCGAAGAAAGCTGCCGGAAAGCCTGTTGTGCAAACCCCGCTTGCTCCCGGCCAGAGCAGTTCCGACACAATCGTAATTGTTGGAGCTGACAATCAACGCACTACGCCCCTGATTGCAGCGGCGCGCGAACAAGCACGCATCTTAGCATCTCAGGCTAGCGAAGCGGCAGCAGGACTTTCAGATCCAGTCGTAGATGCTACCATCACGAGACTGCGGCAGGGCAAACCCGAGGAAAGCGGCCTTGTGACATGCAGTGGCAAGGGGTTGATAAGCTGCGCTGTTGCTCCCGCCTCTATAGACCGTTTGCACGAGGCTCTACCCCGCATCGTTGCAGCGGCGGCTCAGCAGGGTTTCAAACTGAACGAAACGGCGAAGCCGGTGCACTTTTTAGGTGTAGATGCAACTGTCAGCTTCTCTATCAATGAGGAAGTTAAGCGAGAAGATCACGTTCTAACTGAAGCTGAACAGGCAAAGGATGATGCCTGGCAAGCCAAACTTGAGAAGGCAAGAAAGAAAGGCGATTGGTCGTATGTGCTTGGCAGGCCAGTCTTTCAAAAGTGGGATTATCACCCAAGCGGCGTTCTCTCTTTCGAACTTGAACATGTCTACGTCCGCGAAGGCGCAGCACCTANNCCTAGGCGAACTTTTCGGGACGCCAAAACGCAGAGACTGGAGACCATGGCGCCGGAGATTGCCGTTGGCCTAGCCGTCCTAGCTGCAGCGAAGAAGGATAAACAAGAGAAAGCTCAGGAAACGGAGAGGCGCCGAAAGAAAGATCAGCAGGAGAAGGAAGAGGCGGCGCGGCTGGAGTATGTCACCAAACGACGCTCCGAAGCGCTAAATAGCATCTTGGAGGACCTGCATGAACTTGATCGACTGAAGCAGTTGCTAAGCACGCTGCAGAAGCAAATCGGCTCATCTGGTACGCGCGTCGCTGCCTTTATGCAGTTTGCTGAGCGATACGTCTTGTCCAGAGAAGAGGAACTTTCCGCTGAAGGCCTCGAGTTGAGGTTTGAAGATGAGGAGATTTTCGGAGATGCGGACGACCGAGATTTTAGCTTGCGCAGGTGGTACTAGTTAACCGGGCTCGATGAGCCGACTTCTTAAAACGCTTGCTCGGTCTTGCAGCTGGTAGCCGAGATGGTCAGCGTTTTGGCGGCAGTTTTGACTGAGGGTGTCGCAGCCAAAGCTCTGGTAGTCCGTCGCGATAGCCGACCGGGCGATGATCCGGGTGAGCGTGGATCGCGAGCTTCTTGCCCGTCCGGCCTTGATTGCGGCACTTGGTGCAGAAGAAGTGAGGAAGGAGGCTCCTGCCGTCAATGGGGAAATTCCATCCCAACACAGCCGCGGTCTTCGCATAGTCGACAGCGATCGAGTGCCCACAGCCGTACGTCTCGCAGTAGATGAAATGGGTGTCGTAGGCTTGCCAGGCGTCTCGCAGGGTCTTCACTGGCCGGATCGGTCGAGCAACCCATCCTTTTCCGTTGTGGTGCAACACCGACAGAGCGGGGTCTAGAGAACCGGACTCCAGCAACATAAGCTTCTGTGGCGGCGGCACGCATTCTTCGCAGGCGATCTGGAGCCTGAGCGGATCGCGTCCGGCGCCGTAGATGTTGGCGAGGCTGGCCGTCTGGTAGTACCGCTGGCGGCGGCAGCTCGTGCACTCCACTCGCAGCACCATCTGGTGCCGGAGAGCTTTGCCGAGGGTGTCGATCGCCTGCGTCATAGCAGAACGAACTAGGAACATGTTTCCGAGTCGGCAAGACGGTTTCTGCACTTGTTGCCAAGCTGTGACAGCTCGGGCACCATCCGCTCATGTGCAACCTCTACAGCATCACCAAAGGCCCGCCGGCCATTCTCGAATTCACGCGGGCGATGCGTGCCGACGTCGGCAATCTCGAACCTGGGAAAGTGTTTCCCGACTATCCGGCGCCGATCGTGCGAACCGGCACCGACGGTGAACGCGAGCTTGTCCGTGCCCGCTGGGGCATGCCGTCTTCACAGAAGGCGCTCATGGACGCTGCAAGCAAGCGCGCTGACAAGCTCCGCGGCAAGGGCAAGGATGTCGATTTCGCGGCTTTGCTGAAGATGGAGCCGGACGCGGGCACCACCAATGTCCGCAACCTGTCATCGGCGCACTGGAAGCGATGGCTTGACCCGGAAAGCCGCTGCCTGGTGCCGGCGACATCCTTCTCCGAATACGGACCGATGCCCGATCCGGTCACCAACAAGAAGCCCCTGCATTGGTTTGCTATCGATGAAAGCGAGCCCTTATTCGTTTTCGCCGGGATCTGGACTCCGTGGACCGGAGTGCGCCGCGCTAAGGAAGGCGAGATCACCACCAACATCTTTGCCTTCCTCACGACAGAGCCAAACAGCGTCGTCGCGCCAATCCATCCGAAGGCTATGCCGGTGATCCTCACGAACGCTGAGGAGATTGAGGTGTGGATGCGCGCGCCATGGAGCGAAGCCAAAGCTCTGCAACGGCCGCTGGCTGACGATAGGCTCCAGATCGTGCTTGGTCCCACGGCAGATATCGCCTGATTGGATCACCACCGCGCCTCGCCGGCTGCCAGCCGGTGCACCATCATGAACACCGTGGTCATCACGATTGAGGATCAGCATGTCATCTGAAGCCAAGCTTCCAAAACTGATTGTCGTTACGGCATTCGACCGCGACGACGAAGGCGAGCTGCAGACTGTGTTCGGCCCTATCGATCAGCAGAGCGAGGAAAGGGCGGTTCGAATTGCTAAGGGTCTCGCCGACAAGCACGCAGGCGTCATTGCCTGGTCGCGCGTGGCTGATGTGGCACTTGGGGAGTATGGCGAGCCGACGGTGCTCTTCACGGCCGGCGCCGTGCCGGATATGGAGTAAGCATGCCACTTCCCAGAATACGGACGATCAGCCGTCAATTTGTCCGCATCGCCCTTGGCGCCATGGTTATGACGGTTTCGAATCCCGCGTCCGCCGCAGATCCTATCGTCGGCCGCGCCTCTGTTGTCGATGGCGATACGATTGACATCGGAACGGTGCGCGTTCGCTTCCATGGCATCGACGCTCCCGAAAGTTGGCAGCGGTGCAAGGACGTTGGCGGACGGGATTACCGGTGCGGCTCGGAGGCGGCTTCTGCTCTGGACGCTTGGCTTGCTAAGTCCCGGCCGACGCGGTGCGAGTTCGTGAACTGGAACCGCGAGCGCATGGTTGGCAAATGCTTCCGTGCCGACGGTGCGTCGGTAGCTTCATGGCTGGTGAAGAACGGGTATGCACTGGACTGGCCTCGCTACAGCAAGGGCGCCTACGCATCCGAACAAGCGGCAGCGAAGCAAGCTCGTGCCGGTGTCTGGCAGGGCGACTTTACCGTCCCATGGGAAGCAAGACAGGCGCGTCGTTCGCGATGACGCAACAGCTTTCCGCGTTCGTTTCTGAATTGAAGAAATCAGCAAGTGACATAAACCTTCTGACGAAGGACGAGCGCGCCGGCTTGATGCAGCGCGCGGCCAACACGATCCGTGACCTTCGCGAGCAGACCAGCATCCTCGGCCCGGTGCCAGCCAATGACAACAGCGATGATCCCTTGGACGTGGTGACAGAGCTGCGTGAGATGGCGAGGCTGGTGTTCGCCTTCAAACCGGAGGAGATCGCGGAGCGGCTGACGAATGCGGCCGAGATCATCGCGATCGGACAGCGGCTTCTTGATGAACGAGCATCCAGGCAGGCGCGATGAAACGTCCAAGCACATCACGCGTGAAGGTCGTAACGCTCAACGAGGATATGGCGCGCGTAGTGGAGCAGACCGCTGCCGAGATGGGCATGACCGAAGAGGAAGCGATCGCGGCGATCATCAGCGATTGGGCAGAGAACCAAGGCTTGATCGTCGACTATGGCCTTGAAGAGGACACGCCAACCCTCGGACAAGCGTGATGGAGTTTGCGAACCTGATCGGGATCAAGGACGAGGTTTTAGGGGGCGAAGGATGACGCTTCGTTTTCTCTTTGCGGATGAGGCCGGAGATTTCGAGTTCCGTACCGGTCCGAACATCAGCAAGTATTTCATCGTCTGCACCATGACAGTCGACGACTGTACGATCGGAAACGACCTACTCGATCTCCGCCGGAAGCTTGCTTGGGAGGGCTTGCCCGTAGCGTCTTATTTCCATGCAACTACTGACAAAACGGTTGTTCGCGAGCGGGTATACGATCTCATTTTAGGGGGCGACTACAAATTTCGCATTCAGGCCACGATCATGGAAAAGAGGAAGGCCCTTCCCCGCATCCGCCCTACGCAGGAGCGCTTCTTTCAATACGGCTGGTTTTACCACTTCAAGAACGCGCTGCTTCCGCTTCTACCGAAGGGCGATGAACTGCTAATCACCACAGCGTCGATAGGCACGAAGAAGGGGCAGGCCGTTTACACAAGTGCTGTAAACGATGTCGTAAGCCAGCATCTGGCGCGGGACCGCTGGAAAACCTTTTTCCCAAAGAGCGAAGCAGACCCATGCCTGCAGATCGTGGACTACTGCACCTGGGCAATTCAAAGAAAGTGGGAGCGCGGACAGACCGAAGCCTATGATCGAATCGCCCCCTATATCGAATATGAGTTCGATCTTTGGAGATATGGCACGAAGTACCACTACTAAGAGTGGTGCCCGCGATAGTCCGACTATCCTCACAGAAGCGCCCAGGGGCTCTTATCATCGGTCGCGAGCAACACTCATATAGCGCGACTTGACTCCAATTCCCATGAAAATCTGATTGTCAAGTTTATGAGGCTGTGGACACCCGCAATTCACACGCAAGCCTCGCTCATCCGGCGGGCTCTTCTGTGCCTGCCGAGCTAGAACGTTGCGCGCCAAGTCTTGCCTGGGCCTTCGCTAAGGCGGCCTGGACCTGAGACACAGCCAGCTCGATTTCTTCGGTGTGTCTCTTTGGATCATCCCTGACGGCATGCGCATTCTGCAAAGCTTCAGCTATCGCCTCCATGACCTCATCTTCCTCGATGTAAGCAGCCACGTTTTCTGCCGCGTCTAGTGCGCTGACGATCGACTCTACGATCTCAACCCGAACTGTTGCCTTGTCTGGCTTTGTTGACATTCTTCCTCTCCTTTATCGCCGCCAAGGGCGGCTCGGTCACCTCCGACGCGGCTTCTTCCGCGTCCCTGCGATCGCACCAGCTATCTTGCCGATCCCGATCTGCTCATACTTATCCATCTGGCTGTAAGAACGGTTAGCCGCCTTTGCTGCCTCTCCTCGTGCCATGTCTATTGCGGTAAGCAAATCCTCCTCCCCAGCATAAGCAGACATGGACCGAGCAGTTTGCAGTAATCTCAAAATATCTTTGAAGAACTCTTTGCGCAGACCGAGAGCCTGCTTAACCGCCTTCATAATGACCTCCCTTGAAGGAGGTCATACTTAGATCGTACAGCAAACAACTAACAGTTCGACTAAAGTTGTACGAACCTCGAAATCCACAGGTTGCAGGCATTTGCTCAAGGAATGGCTTCGGCCTAGTTCTTACTTTGACAACGGTCCTGCGTCGTCAGTGGCAGCCGGACTAGCAAGGTAGAGCAACTGAGAGCCGCCAAGGTGCACTCATGGCAGCTCCCTGAATGTGGCAGGCCGATTAGGCAGCCAGTGACATATCCAAACGAACACCGCCAACGATTTCCACGTCGACACTCTGATGGTTTTCCAAGCTCTCAGAAAACAGCACCAAAGCGTGCTCGCGAGACATACCTTGTTCCAGCATGCTCTGCCAGTAAGCAACACCGGCCGCTTCACCATCGCGGTCAAGCACGTTCTGGTAGAGCAGATCCACCAAGTCAGCATTGGACATCTGCTGCACGTTGCCGAACCGTGCCGTGAACTCTTCCGAAAAGAGGAAGTCCTTAGCTGTTGCGATCAGGTCGCGTTCACCTTCATCTCTCATTCCAACCCAGAACGAAAGTCCCGCCAAATCAGGGTCGCGATCGAAGGCTGCTTCATAAAGACGGTAGATTTGCCTCGCAGGTTCATCGAATGCGAGGATCGTATCGACAAACTGAAGTCGTTCGATGCCTTCCAGGCTGTCTTTTCCGCTTGAGCTGATGACGCTGATTGGCAGGCCGTCTGAGCCGACCTCGATCTGGTAAGATGATTTCGGCAAGGAGAAGACGACACGATCAAGGTCATTTCCGCCGATGAAGCGTTGCGGTCCGGGAGCGTCTTCGAACACGTTGCGTTCCACCGGGTCGCCGCTGACTGGGGTAGGGTCCGGCTGCGGCTGAGGGTTGCTCGGACGTACGGTGTTGATCGTGTAGCTCGGGCCTGTGAGTAAGCCGACGCCCTGCATTCCTCCCACATCTGCAATTCCGGTGAGGTCGAGCAAGACAATTTGCGACGCCAAAACCTGATTGTCGGTTGGTGTAAACTCGGTGGTCCAAATCCGATCGTCCGAGCTGGTGAACGCACCGAGCGTCCCGCCGGGCATGGTCACGTCACCCGCTGTGAGACCGGTTACCATCTCGCTGAAGGTAATTGTCAGAACCGCAGTCTCACCCGATGTGAGCGAGAGGTCGGACAACGCGATAGTGGCTGTCGGAGCCACTGGTGAAGCAGTAACAACCGTCGCGCTGTTGGAGGCCGAAGCTGTCCCATCGCTTGCCGAAAGCGTAAAGGTCGTTGCAATCGGCGCGCCGCTGCTTTGGTTTTCGGTGGGCGTAAAAACAAGGGCACGGAGTGCCGCCTGTACCGCCGCAGCGCTCCCGCTCAGGGTGTAGTTGCCGGCGGAGCCTCCGAGGGCTGAGTGGCCGCTGAGTGTCCCGTTTGCAGATACATAGGAAATGCTAAGGGTGATCGCATCTCCATCAGCCTCAGTGAGGGTGACACCAGCAAAAGGAGTTGTAGTAGCGCGATCGTTTATGACAGGTGCGGCAAACGCCCCGCCTAGAATTGGTGCACTGTTGACGCTGACGGAGAACGTGTGGGCCGATGCATCAGAAGCAACCGCGTTCCCAGCATTATCTTTGACTGAAGCATTGATGGCTACAGTGTAGTTGCCAGCATCAAGGGGATCCCACGAGCCCCCCGGTGCAGCGACGGTGTAGGTAACCATATCTCCGCTGACAGAGTACCCCGTAATGCTGAGTGCAGCACCGTCAGGTCCGGTTACGCTGAGATTGTCCGTTCCAATGGTGGATGAGTCGATGCCTGCGACAGAATCGGCATACGTCACGTCAATGGTGAAGCTACTTCCGGTCGGATCCACCATGTTGGCTCGCAATGGCGTACCGGCTGTGGGAGCATCAGTGTCCAACACGTATGCACGAGTAAATGCTGTTCCAGCGTTGCCGGCCGCATCTACAACGCGTACCTGTATTGTACCATTGCCGCTAAGATGCACGCCCGCAGCCGACCATCCATTCGCACCAACAGTTGCGTTAGCGAATAACCAGCTGGACCCGTTATCTAGAGATATTTCGACGTGCTCATCAGCAGCTAAGGCCGTAGTTAGCGTTCCCGACAGCGTTTCACTGGGCGAATTGAAGATGAAGTCGCCGTTGGTATCATTGCTAAAATGAGCCGTGCTTACTGACACCGTGGGGGCAGTCTGATCGACTTCGTAGGACTTTGATGTGGCTGCGCCGACGTTACCGAGCTGATCTTCCACGCGAAGCTGAATTGTCCCACTGGAAGCCAGCATAACGCCTGACCATCCTAGCGAGGTTCCGCTTACGCGGGACGTGATGTCTGTCCATGAAGCACCGCCATCGAGTGAGCCGAAAACTCTGTCACCTGCAGCTATGGCAGAGCTAAGGGTCGCGCTGATGGTTTGTGAAGCAACGTTGGTAATGAAGTCAGTTGAACTGATGCCGCTGTCGGCGGAAAGAGTGATGTTGCTGAAGGTCGTAGTCGGCGCGGTGTGGTCAAATGTGTAGACCTGCCCACTCTCGAACCCGGCTGTTGAATTTCCACCGGCATCGGTGATGCCGGTACCGAGGCCCTTCAGATCCAGGCGCAGCGTCCCCTCGCCGCCAATGTTCCTTACTGTAACAGTATAGCTAGAGCCGCTGCCGCTGACTGAAACAATGTCTCCCTCGGTAGTGCCGGTCCTCGACAGTTGGAAATCGTTTATGTCAACACCGGAGACATTGCTGTCGAAGGTGACTGTGTACTGGACACTCGTGGCACTTGTTAGAGCGGTTCCAACCCGAGTGATTGACGACACAGCTGGCGCCAATGTGTCGAAAGTCAGAGATGGCGTCGCGCCGGCACCGCCGGGGTTGCCTGCTACATCGGTGTAGGAGCCGGCAGCAACGGTGATGCTGGCTGTTCCGTTGTTGGTGTTGGCATTGGGCGTGAAGGTGGCAGTGCGGATCGTGCCGGAGCTGGACATGGCATCCAGTATACCTCCGCTGACATTCACGTCGCCAGCGCTGCCATTCCAAGTGAAACCTGAGCCAGGATCCTCGCTGAAGGTGAAGGTGATGGTGGCTGTCTCTCCCGCCTTGAGCGTCGAACGGCTGCTGGTAATCGCCAGAACAGGGGGGGTGCGGTCAAGTGTGAATTGAAGACCATCGCTTCGGGGACTTGTTAAATCTCCAACGCTTGAGGTGACCTGAGAGTAGACATTGTAGCTGCCATCGTTGAGGCCTGACACGTCAAGGTTGCTCACGTTCCAGGCGCCATTGTTGACCGTTGCCGTGCGGCTGACGTCTGAGCCTGCGTCGTAGACGCCGTTGCCGTTTCTATCAACGAACACATTGACCGTGCTGCTACTGTCACCAGCCGCGGTAGTGCCACTGAGGGTCAGATTGCTAGCAGCGGTGAGATTGTCGGTGCTAGAGATGCCGGTGTCAGAAGCAGCAGAAAGATCAGGCGCACCTGGCTTCGAGGGGGCAACGTTGACGGTGAAAGTGCGCATGGTTGTAATGCCGCCGTCGCTAACCTGAACGGCGAAGGTATCAGTGCCGGCGAAACCAGCAGCCGGCGTGTAAGTTATAGATCCGCCTGGTGTGATATCGCTGCCACCACTGCTTCCCCNNTCGCTCCGCTGAAGGACAAGGTTCCGTGTGTGGGAGCGCTGGACGGCGACCATGTGAGCGTCTGTCCGACATCGATATCACTTACGTGCAGCAGGCTTCTAACGTCGACCGCCAACCCATTCTGATTGACATTTATGGGTGAGTTCGAACTGTTAAATGTCGGAGCGTCATTGACCGAAGTCGCGATTACAGTGGTGGTGTTGTTGGTATTCGTCACGGCGCCATCGTTGAGGCTGATCGTAAAGGTCGTTGTTTCCGTTGAACCCGGTGCAACGCGATTGTCGCTGGGGTTATATACCAAGGCCCTTATAGCCGCCTGAATGGCCGCTGGAGATCTAGACGCATGAGTATACGTCAGACCGCCATCAATCGTTGAAAAGCCAGAGGCTGCCAAGGAAGAGGCCGTAAACATCCCTTTAGCGGCTGAATCGAGTGCGATAGTCACACTTACCGACGCACTGTTATCCGGATCTTCGACAACAACGCTCGTAAATGGCAGAATGTTCGCCGTGTCGTATACAGCCTGATTGGAGACAGTGCCGCTTAGAGTTGGCATCGCATCATTTCCCCCGCCTTGTAGAACAATCTCTTTCTCTAGAACCGGATCAAAAGCAACCTTTGGTTGATGGAATAATTCGGTACAACTGTAAGCTTCCGCTTCGTGGCTTGCGAGTGAATGGGTGGCTGATGTTCGTCGTCCTGTGAGGCGGGCTGTAGCTCGTGGCAGCCCAGAAACGCCGAGGGCAGTTTCGCCTATCGCCTTAATGCGGCTAGTTTATACAGGTCCCAACGAAAGCAAGCCGCTGTTCGTGTTCGCTGGTATCTGGATATCCTGGACGGGCGTACGCCGCACCAAGGAGAGCGAAGTCACCGGGGACATGTTTGCGTTTCTCACTACCGAGCCGCACAGCGTCTTCGCACCGATCCATCCCAAAGTCATGCCAGTGATCCTGACGAATGCCGAGGAGATCGAAGTCTGGATGCGGAACGGGCGTAGATGCGGAGGCAGGAGCGCTTACAATCGACCTGGTGGAAGGAGCCCAGTTTGCTACCGGTAAGGGAACTCAGCTCTTCGACTTCCGCCAACCAGCGGCACGCGCCTCAGCCTCACTGCAGAACCAGCGCTCGCCGTATGACGGATTGATCATAGTCTGCTGGTAGTACTTCTGGCCGGGCACATGGAAGATGCGCTCGCCGGTCTCGATGCTGACGTTGCCCTTGACCTTGCAGTCCATGCGCTGGACCGCTGTCGAGATCAGGCCGTGCTCATGAACGTGTGAGGCAATGGCGCCTCCGCCGGCCGCGGCCACAAGCAGCCCGGCCACAGGCCAAGTCACGAACGGCTTGCTAGACTGCTTCTTGCTTCGCATGAGCAGATCATACGCATGCGGTTTGAAGAACGCCTTCAATGGTTGCCTAGACTTTTAACAAACAAAACGTGTGCTTCAGAACACTGTCAACGGTGCTATCGATGCGCTTGCTGACAATGCGACGCTGTTTGATGCTGTGACTGCGGTAGCGAGCGTGACTGCTCTGAACGACTTCTCGACCTTCGAGTTTGGTGGCAACACCTATGTGTACGGCGAGACGGGCGTTGCAGAAGGACTTGATGCTGGTGACACGCTGATCCAGTTGACTGGCGTATCCCTGTCCGATCTGAATACTGCCTCGAACTTCGTGGCATAATCTGCTCGCAAGAGTTTGATTGAAAGAACCTCGCCATTTCGAATGGCGGGGTTTTTCTTCGTTCAGAAATTAGCTTGCCTATGCTAGGTGAAGGGGTCGGTTTGTCTCTTGTAATGTGCAAGACATTTGAGCGTTATCGGCGCTGATCCGGCAAGTGGCTCATCTTCTCCAGCAGCTCGTCCAGCTTGTCATCCATCTCGTGCTGCTTCTTATCGGCGAGGATGTCACCGATGCGGTTGACCGCTGCGATCAGCCGCTCAACCTGTTCCTTGTTTCCAAGCTCCATCCCAATCGCTGCGACGCCGGGAGCCAGCGACGCAGAGGGTGCCGGCCGGTTCCTGCCGTAGATGAACATGACCCCGCCGCCGACAGCGAGAACGATATAGAACAGGTTGCGTGCCCACTCGGGCAGTTCAGCTAGGAGGCTTTCCACTTGGCGCGCTCACGAAATGGGACGCGAGCGTCTTGTGCTGCCGTCCAGATGTTCGAACCCTCGCCAAGCGCGAGGAATGCGTAAGTGATGCTGCCAGTTGAGGCCACGCCGGCGGCCTCAAAGCCATAAGCGAGGGCGATGAAGATCACGCCGCCGAAAATGGCGCAGGCGCCGCGCAGTTCGGGCGAGGGCTTCCAGGCGCCGTTTCGGTAAAGCACCAGCAACCGCAAGAGGCCGACCCAGAACAGCACCGCTCCCCATGTGCCTTCCGAGGCACGCGCAGCCAGCTCAGAGAAGGCCGGTTGTGCGAAGGTGTCAGCCGGATCGAGGAGGCGCAGCCCAAGGCACATGAGGATGCCGGCACATCCCCATTCCAGCCTGCGAACGGGGAAGTGCTCGCGGATCTTGCCGAAGATGATCATGCCGTATCCGCCTTCTTCGGCATGAACCGCAGATCATGCGCCAGATAAGCGCCGATGAAGTTGCCAATGGCCGTCGACAAGGTTCCGGCGACAAGCCCGAGCGCAATCGCCGCCTCGCCGCTTTGCCATGCCTGGGGAAGCCAGCCGGCCGACGACGCAAGCAGTACGATCGCGCCGCCGACGCTAGCAGACGCCGCGCCCGCCTTGGCACCCTGCACGGGCTTGTTCATCTGCTCGATCGGCGTCAGCGGCTTGGACGGCGCTGCCGGCTCCAAGACGGGTCCGCCATTGTGCCCGATTGGCGCCGGCGCTGGCGAGGGCAGGGGCGCAGCCTCAGGCAGAATGATCGACTCCGGAAGCACGATCGGATTGCGGCTCGGCATGCCGCTGTAACCGGCATCGCGCAGCCCGTGTTCGAACACCAGCGCGAGCTTGCCAATTTCAATCTGTTTGTCGGTGCCGTTGACGACGCGACGGGCGTTAGCGAACTCGCGCAGATCCTCGTCGTCGCTTTCATCCACGCCATCGAGATAGTCCGATAGGCTCTTGCCAGTGAACCATCCCTTTTCCATGCCCTCGAACGCTATCTTGACCGCGTTGGCAGGCAGAAGGGCAGCGTCCGGGTTCTTGATCAGGTCCTCGCCGATCGCGGTGCCGGCCTTGCGGTAATTCTCTTCCCAGGTCAGCTGCACGTCGCCGCGACCGTACCAAGGGAAGTACCGCAGATTGGCCTGACGCCAGGCTTCGTTCTTCCAGAACGCTTCTTTGACCGGCTGCATGGTGCGCGCCGTTTCCCAGAAGACGGTGGCGATGATGTATGCCAGCCGATCCAGCGGGGTGCCGCGGCGCTCACCCTCATCAAGGTAGCGCTCGAAGCCGTCGACTTGATCCTGTTTCAAGGCGCCAAGCTTCTCTCGCACGCCCGCGTAGAAGACGCGTCGGTCCATGATCGTTCTCCAATTTTACGAAGTTTTCGCCGCCACAATCAGCGGCAAGGCATGCCCTGGAAGGCAGAAGGAATGCCCGCAGTCATCCGCGTGACATGGAAGGCGCTTAGGTCACACAGGCGTGCAAACGGGATTGCCGGCGATGAATTTGGCAGCAGCAATCAACCACCTGGTTATGATCGTGCTAGGCCTTGATGAAGATCACGAATGGACGCCTGTCGACCTGATCTCGAAGGTGACCTTGATCACGGGCGAAGTTTCAGACGGGCCGCTCATGGCGAGAACCCACAAGGGCTGGCGAGAGTATCGGCGCATGACGCCACAGGAAGAGCGGGCAAGGATGAGCCTGTTACAAGCCCATTAAACGCCTTCACCCATAGCTTTCCTGCTGCCCATACCCGACCACCTTCAGCCGATTGTCATAGACGTCGAAGTGCGAAAACGCGTTCTTGCCCGCGCTCTTTTCGCCTTCGACCATAGCCATCATGCCGTAGAAGGTCGTGCCGTCCTGGGAGACAATGGTGTTCTTGTGCTCGTGACCGGTCACGACGCCGAGAATGTTGGAACGCGATTTCCAAATGACACTCCGAACATCACTGCCGTTTTCGACATCATACGTAGTCGAAGCCGCGCCATCGATGCGGTTGTGACAGAAGATGACGACCGGCATGGCCGTTGTAAGCTCATCTTCCAGCCATCGGAGCTGCGACGTGTTGATAAAGGCTTTGGTGTAGTCGAAGTTGCCGGCGCTGAACTGATCTCCATCTGCGACCGATCGGTAAGTAGAATTCAGAACCAGGAAGCGGACGCCGAAGGCATTGAAGCCGAAATAGCCCTGTGCAGGCATGCCGGTCAGCGCGGTCATCTGCGCCGGCGTCAGCTTGTAGAACTCGTGGTTGCCCTGGTTGTAATAGACGCGGCCGGCAAAAGTCCTGACTACCGCATCGATCGCTGCGAAATCGGTCTGGCTTTGCGCGGCGCTGACACCCTGATCCGTGATGTCGCCATTGATCATCACGAAGGAAGGCGCCGGATCGAGGCTGTTCCACGTCGCCACAGCATCCGTCATCTTCGCAAGGCTCTGGCGATAGGGCCGCGTGCCGCTCGTGTCCTGATCGGCATAGTGGATATCGGTCGCGAAGGCGAAGCGGCCGAGGAAGCGCGAGAACTTGTTCGGGATGCAGGCTTCCATGATTTCGCCGAGCATCAACTCTTCGGCGTCGCTCAGAGCGCGGTCATAAACGGCGATCGCGGTGCATTGACCCACGAAGTGCCGCGTCACCACGGTTGACGCCATGAAGGTCAGATCCGCGCCGGCGTTGCTTGTGAGGGCGCCGGTCGGCAGTGTCGTGTCGGAATAAGTCCTCACGCCGTCTTCAACGATATCGAGCTTGCCGGTCAGCCAGTCGACGCGACCAACCAGGCCGTGCCAGTTGGTGTTAGCCGCACCGGATACGCTGGCCGACACCGCCCCCATCTGGGTTGCGTCGACCTTGAAGCGGCCGGTAGTGCCCCATGACAAGGCGAAACGCGGCTCGTAACTGGCCGTCCTCGGAATGATGAACAATGCGCGGTCGGAACCCTGCGCCACACCGCCGATCGCCGCCGCACCCACCGTGAAACCCTTTGAGCCATTGGCGAGCGAAGCCGATCCGGGGATGGTCATACGGCGGTTTGGAGAGTCGGCATAATAGCCGGGTCGAACGTCGCCGTTGGTGAGGAAGTGGCGCGGAGCTTCGCCGGAGTTCGCCGCCACCCAATGGCGCCCTTGCCCGGTCTGATCATACCGCGCAACGACGAACACGTTGGCGCCTTGCGCCCAACGGGAAACAGCAGCCTTGTCGATCTTGCCATCTGCACGGGCATAGAAGTCTTGTTCAACGAAGTCAGTATTCCGAACAAGTCGGCAAATTGCGCCGGTATAGGACTTCAGCAGTCGCTCTTCGCCAACCAGGCTATAGGGCAACGGCATGTCATCGAACTTGCCGGCAAGGAAATATCCCGCCCGATGCCCTGCCACCGAAGAAGCGATCGAGGCGCGCACGCGCCCTTTCAGCGCGGCGGCAGCGGACGGAAGACGCAAAAGCTCCACCGCGACCCCGGCATTGTTCTTGTAGCGAACGACATCGTCGCCGATCGCGATCTGAAACTGCTGGCCGTTGGCCGTACCGGCGAGACCAAGGGCAGCGCTGGCATAGACATCAGCGTTGCCGAAAGCCGCGCTGCTGGCAGTCTCGGCGCTTGCCCTCGCCATCTGGGCAGCAGCCGTGCTGCGCTCAACGATGCCCGTATTGTCCTTGATCTCATTCGCAGCGGCCTGCGCCGCCGGCGTCAGATCACCCGTATTGCCTTGCGGACCGGGTAGCCCATTGGTTTCCCAGGCACCAACCACCGAAACATCCGTGATGCCGTCGCCGCCGAAGATGCGCACGAAGGCCCGCACATAACGCGTCGTTTCCGACAGCGTCAGTTCTGCGGCCTGATCGCGGCTGAAGGTGACCTGACGAGACACCAGGCCATCAGCGACCGCGACAGGACCTTCGAAGAAAATGCGCTCGGAAACCTTCTGCTTGTTTGCGTTCAGGCAAGCGATGCCGAACTGGACTGCATCACCCAGGGGATCGCTGCTGTTCTTGTTCCGGCGAACGGCAGCGCGCGCCATGTAGGCGACGCCAGGCTCGCAAGCCTGATCGGTGCGGGAAGCGACCACGACTGGATCAGGGCCACTCGCAGCAACACGAAGCACCATGCCATCGGGTCCGGGCACAAGCTCGCCGGTTTGGATCGGCGCTGTTCCTTTGCCCGAGCCTGTCAAGACAGACGTAAACAGAACGGGCGTATCGCCGGGACGCTCCTGCGAACCCGGATAAAGCCCGTCAACGGAAACCGTCAGTTCCTTCGCCGCCCGGATGACGGCATTCGTTTTGGCAAGCGCCTGCGTATCGCCCGTGGAGGCAATTTCTTCCAAAGCCATAGCTGTTACCTGCTAGTTATCGTTGAGGGTGACTTTGACGCTGACGCTCGCGCTGTCGGACTCAAGGTCGGACGCATTGCGAGAGCGCACGAAATAGAACCATGTGCCGTTGCCGGCAGTGTCCTCGAACTTGGCTTCGCCCGAAGGCGGGCCGTAAACAGTGCCGCGAAGCACCGCATTGGCTTCGACATCCGTAGAGCCGCGATAGATCGTGGCAGACCGATAGTTGCCGCTGTTTGGTGCATTGAAGGACAGATAGACTTTGGTGTCCTGCGACTGCGCTTTTAGGTTGGTGACCTTGCCCGGCGGCAGAACATCCGCTGTCGTGGCGACCNNGATCAGGCTTGGGATCGCTGCGGATGCCGCTTGGGTAGCGATACATGACCTGCACTTGCAGCATCGTGTCGGGCGGCACCGGGCCGGACTGAATGACGACATTGCCGCCCTTGGCGATGCTGGGAACGACTTGCTCGACCCAGGCACCGGGAACGCCGCCGCCCTGATCCTTTAGCCGCCACAGCAGTACAGCACCGAGATCGTCGCGGCCGGGATCGGCGATGGTCGCCCGCAGCGTCACAGACCCGTTCTGCGGCACGGGAACGACGCTGACGACATTCGGCACGCTCGCCGCCCCATCGGTCGGCTTCAGCGGAACAGGCGGTTTCTTGCCTTCCATTGCCGGCGTCCATGTGTCGATGTCAGCGGGGTGCCGGACGAAATCGATCTGGAAGCCGCCTTGCAGGATCGAGATCCGCGATCGGCGATTTTCCACCAAGACATTGTTGAGACGCGGCAGCCGCTTCGGCGCTTGCAGCCGCACCCAGCGGTTCCACACCGCGTTGATGCCGGAGATGGCCGAATAGATCTGCCCGCGTTGCTTTTGCCGCACGCGCCGGAACTCACGCCATGACAGCCGGCGGGCTTGGCGCCACTTTGTTACGAAGCGATAATCCGCCTCGTCGGGCATGATGCGGCCGATCGCGTTTTGCGCATCGACATCCTCCCAGAAGTCGGCGTCCTGCGTTGTGTAGCCGGTATCGGGATAGTTGAACTTCGGCGTCAGCCGGTTCACTTCCTCGTCGGGCAGCACATCGTTCTCGATCCGCGCGCCGGTGATATCGGCATCGGTCAGCGTGGTGACATACTTCTCGCGGAACTTGCCGGCGACAACGAGGATCGCGCCGTCGCCGCGCTCGGCCATCCAGCCGTCGAAGCTGGCGAGAATGGCATTGGTGCCGCCCTTCGGCCCGTTCTCTGTCGTGTCCCAGCCTGCGCAGGTATAGCGGCGTTCGGTCGAGCCATCAGCACAGGCGACCAGCTCGTCACAGACGTCAGCCTCTTCCCACCATTGCCCGACCACAGGCAGGATCGCGCGGCGATAATCCTTCCGCTCGCCAAACGGGTTGAAGCAAAGATGCCAGGCGAGGATCAGAACGCTATTGTCGCTCCACCCCCATGTCGCAGGGTTGTTCGGATCTTGCGCCGGGTTGCGAAAGTCCCAGACCAGCGCCCAATCACCTTCGGCCGACACAACCGGCTTTTGGCCTGGGTATGTCTTTTGATAGTCGTCGGAGCCGACCGACTTCGCCTGCCAGGCGAGCGACGTGGTGCCATCGAGCCGATGCGCCGCTGTCCAGACATCGTTCGCAGCTAGAGCCTCGACGAGGAAGGGGTAAGGCACTTCGGGCACATTGCCGATGCGGCTGTGCAGATCCATGACCGGCTTGCCGCTCTTGCCATAGCGGCCATCGGAGCCCGGCAGAACCTTGCCTTGCCCGTCAACCACGACTTCATCGTCGCCGATCCAATAGCGGTTGATGCTGCGCGAGCGATGCCCGACCAGCGCCTGCACGCCGTAGAGATAGGAGCCTTTCGCAGTCCAGAGCATGTAAGCGCCGCCCTGCCGGCAGCGGCCGACCGCCCAACGCGCATTGGGAATGGCCTGCTGCAAAGGTTGCCGACCGTTCTCCGGCTTCGGCGGTTTCGGCGTCATAGCGTACTGGATGCCGGCGACAACAGCTGTCACCGCCAGCGAACCGATGATCGAGGCCGCAGCCGTCGAGAAGCCAACCTTCGTCAGCCCGGCAATGATCAGCCCGCTGATCGGATCATGCACGACATCGCTGTGAAAGCTCGTCGTGCTGCCGAAATGGCGGCGGGAAAGCGATAAACGGCTCACACGTACCCCCACCAAAGAACAGGATCGAGCCGCCAAGCAGCGACGTGCGGCAAGCGCGTGGTGCGAACACCAAACACAGAGCGAACCGACCACATCGGCCCGAACCGCAGCGCTGGCAGTAGCTTCATGCCGCCAGCGGTCGGCGCTTCCACAATGCCGATATCGCCATCAACCGGGTTCTCGACCGCCTCCCAGCCAAGCGGCGTCAGGAAGCGATGCCCCAGCGCAACGATACCGCCATGCGCCGCGATGATCTGGGCACCGCTGTCCGCATCATCATAAGTGCCGCGAATGCCGGCAGCCGGGTCGCGCTTGTAGCCGTCGAGATGACGCGCCCAATCCGCCGCGAACAGCGTGCAGTCGCGCTTGCCCCACTCCCAGGGCTGCTTGCCGGCCCAATCTAGGTAGGCAAGCAGCGCCGATCGCGCGCGTGGATGGATTAGAACCGCGGCCATTCCGGTTCCACTCCGCTCGCCAGCATGGCCGTGTTGTCGCAACCGCGATCACCAGCAAAGCGCGCTTGCTGATGCGAGGATGACCAAAGGATCTGCGCTGGACGCGAGCGCGACATGCTTCCGGCTTCTGTCACCAGGGCAAGGCTCGCAGTCGGATCGGCGTCACCGACAACCGGCGGATAGCTTTCGCTGACATGCGAGGCCGAGGCCGACCAGATCGGGATCGGGTTCGTCAGCGGCTGGAAGTAGTCATCCAGCGTCGTGAAGGCGACCGTCACGTCGACGCCGCGCACAGGCGGGATAGAATCCATCGCCAGCCCAGCTGTTTCCGGATCGATGCCCGACAGCGTGAACTCGCGCGTATCCGCGATATTGTTGATCATCACTTCCAGATCAGGAATGTCGGTCAACCGGCCGCCGCCGTAATAAACCGTGCCGGCAGGATCGAGCCCGTCAATGCCGGCCGGGATGTCGCCGACGCCCATCCACCAATTCAGCGCAGGCGTGGTGCCGACGCGGAAGAACACACCGAGCTGGTGACTGGCCCGCATGGCCTCGATCACAGCGGCCGGCACATAATCCGCCATCAAACAGCTTCCTCGAATTGCAGGGTAGGGGTCGAGCGCCAGAAGCCCGCAACCTTCCGAGGCGCGGTGAAGCCAACCGGGAAGCGAGCGACCATGCGAGGCCGCACCAGCTCGACAGCCTCGCCTGCGGCAACTGACTGCCGTAGCGGCGGGGTAATGGCGAGATCATAGATCCCGTTTGCGCCGCCGCTCAGGTCCCAAGCCTTGTAAGCGCGCCAACCCTTCTGCGCATGGTAAACTGAGAACCAGAGCGTGTGTCGGATCGGCTCGACGGCGCCACGAACAAGGAGACGGACGCGGCCTGCGTTGAGGGGCGCCGCGTCGACAAAGGCGGCGCTGATGGAGGCTCTTTCCCCCGTTGCACCATCGATCATCGAGCCGTCCGGATCGAACAGGCCGCTATACTGAAGCCGTTGCACGCCATTGACCTTCGGCAGCGGCAATAGCCATTCCGACATGACCGGCACGTTCATGAAGCGAAACGAGCCCGACATGCGAGCCGTGACCCATTCAACGTACTGATGCTGTTCCTGCGTCTGCACGACGAGGTTTTCGTAAGCCCACGCCCAACTGCCGCCGGCCGAGAACTCGATTGCCACACTCTGCCCGTTGCCGTCGCGGGGGCCGGTCACCGCCGAGCCCTTCATTTCAGGCGCGACCATGCTGCCCAGCCTCAAGATCGACAGATCGAAGGTCGGAAGGTCTGTGTAGGGTGACACCGATCAGCCTCGCATCGCGGTGTGCCGGCGCTGGGCGTAGCCAAAGCCCGAGCGAGGCATCTCGTCATTGTTTGCTTGAACTGCATTCGATGCCGCTTGGCGTGCGTGCTGCGGCGCTCGCTTGTCGACGACGCGTTCGACGCTCGACTGGAAGCCGCCATCGGCCTCAAAGCGCGAAACGACATGAACCTCGACGGGACCAGAAGCAGGGCCACCGCTTGGACGCGCACCGCTCCGGCGCATGCCTTCCACGACGCCGACACCGCCAGCCCGCGCGATATCGCGCTGGGACCAGACGACTTCGCCCCGGTGAACAACACCAGCCGGATCGAACACCCCACCATCGCCGGTGTAGCCACCTTCCGAGAACAACCCCTTGATCACACCGCCCGCGCCGGAAATGTAGCTGGACGCCATCGGGGAGATCGCGGACATGCTTGCCCTGGTAGCACCGCCACCGAACAGGTTGCTCAACCAGCCACCGACCCCGCCGCCGGGTGCCGCAGGAGCAGCAGGAAAGGCGCCAACGAGATTGTTGCCCAACTGGCCGAGCCCCTTGGTCGCGTCGATCGCACCGGTGGAAACCTTGTCGAGCGCCTTCGAAGCCGCTTCGGTTGTTCCACCAAAGCGGCTAAGCGCCTGCTGCGTCGCATCAAGCCGGCCCAAAAAGTTGTGTCCCCCTTCAGGATTGGCCGCGCTCCAACCTTGCGGACGCTCGAAGCCGATTGCCGCCCTAGTCGCGTCGCGGACATTGGTTGCGGATTGAAGCTTTGCGAGAGTCCCTCGTTCACTCGTTTCCAGTTCGCGCCAGGCATGCTCAAGTTGGCCCTGCACACCTTGGCCGAGCAAGGCACGTCCGCCGCCGCGCGCGGCGTGATGCTGGAAGAGGCCGAAAGCAGCGCCATTGTCGCCGATCGCGTTAGGGTTGAAACCGCTTTCCGCATGGGCTTGCCCCAGCATCGCAGCAGCCCCAACATCCGAGAGCCCCCTGCCCTTGAAGAAGGTCCAGGCTTGTTCGGCGACCGATCCCGACATTGTCCGGGAGTTGACGCTGCTTGGACCGGAAGCCGTATTCTGGTTCGCCGCCCCGCCGCCGAGCATCATGCTGGCAAAGCCGTTGATCGTCGGGGTGAACGCGGTTGCCGCCGCTGGTGCAGTCGGGGCCGGGAAGAAAGCGCGCATCACCGCTTCCATGCCCTGATCCCAAAGCTTGTCAGATACATTGCTCAACGAGCGCACGATGCTCTGCTTGATGGCATCACCGATGCTGTCGCCGCTTGTCAGGCCACTCCGCATGTCATCGAAGAACATCCGCGTGCTGTCGCGCAGTCGGTTGACCCGCTCCATTTCGCGCAGCGTTCCGGCAATCGGATCATCCATGCCGATGCCAGTACCCTGAAGCTGACGAGCAACGGATGCTTCAGTTGGGGAGCGTCCCATCTGTTCGATTTGGAAGCGGACATCGTTGACGACATCGGCACGCAGCTTTGCTTCGCGGAGATCTGACAGCGCCGACACATTGGCGCGGATAGCGCTCGCCTCCTGCCCATAGGCATCAATGCCCATCTTGCGGATGTCTATCTCCGCTTTGGCTGCATCCATCGCTCGCTCACGCGCTGGACCGATTAGGTTCAAGTTCGAAAGCTCGATCCGACCCAACTCGATCTGGTCGCGTTGAGAGTTAATGGTCGACAAGGCTTCCTGCTGAGCAACAGCCATCCCATAAGCAGCCGCTTTCTGGCGTATGGCATCGATCTCGGATTGATCAGCAGAAACACCATTGCGGGCAGCTTCTTCCCGCAAGCGTGCGGTGAGATCGTACTGCATGCGCAATTGAGCAGCTGCCGCTGTAGTCTGCCCGATCAGCGCTACTTCCTGTTGCTGCGCATCAACCGTCGCATTCAAAGAACGCAGCCGATCTTCCTGCGCGAGCTTCAGCTGGTTTTCGGCCTGGGCAAGAGCCATTTTCCCAGCCTGTTCGATCCGCAGGTTGCGAACCTCATAATTCTCGTTTGCAGGATCGACCGGCCGCGCTTCCTCGCGCCGACGTGCCGCAGCTGCAAGATCGGCCGGTGAGCGGGCGCCGATGCTGGCAAACTCAGCGTCAAACTGGCGGCCCATGTAGAACAGGGACTCCCTGTTCATCCGGTTATATTCCTCCTGCCGTCCAGAAGACTCGCCGCGACCCATGCCGAGAAGCTGGCCTTGCGCCTGTTGAAGCTCCCGCGTGAAGCCGATGACCTTCGCCAATTCTTGCCCGAGCAGAATGGCTTCATCCGCCAGTTTTTCGAGGCCAGGCTGCTTACCAATCTGCGCGATCTCATCATTGAAGGCGGCAAGGTCTGGGTTGCCTTCGGCAAGGCCGAGGGAAAGCCGGCTGATTTGATCGCTGAAGGGTGAGAATTTACCGCCGACATCAAACAACTGCCGACCAAGCGCCTTGACGTTCTCGCCATATCCGGCCATGGCGCCAGCGCCGTAATCCCCACTGGCGTTTGCGGCAGCCAATATACTGCGCGTAGCGTCGTTGACGCTTTGATCGAAGCCATCAAAATCAGCTCGACCCTGTCGAACGCTGTCGAGCAGCTTTGTCCACGCAGGCTGAAACCCTGCGAGACCAGCATCGAGCTTCGTCAGCCGCTCCAAGCTAACATCGCTGCCCACATTGCTCCCAAGCCCGGACAGCAGGTCACTGCCTTGTTGCCGCATCAGGGCATCGTTGAGCGCTTTGTTCTGCCGGCCGACAGCAACAAGCAACTCACTGCCGCCCACATCGGCCAAGCTTTGAGCCTCGATCTTCAGGCCCGCATAAGCGCCTTTCATGCCCTCCAACGTTTCACGATGGCGCGCGGCAGCCTTATCCAGCGTTTCGATGCCGTTGGAGCCCGAAGATACCCACTGGATGAAAGCCGCGCTTGCAGCCACCGCACCGATCGTCAGGAGAGAAACCGGCGAGATCACGGAAAGCAGCGCGGCCCCAAGCGTGCGAGCCGCACCCGCAGCGCCTTGATTGCCGAGGACGGCCGACAGCTGCGTTCCCTGCTGCAAAGCGATCTGGAGCGGAGACATCCCCATCGCGGAAGTGACGACGATATCCTGAAACTGCGCAGCAACGTTCGCCGTGTTGAAGCCCTGCGCCGGAGATCCGACATCCGCATTCTGGTTTGCGGGCTGTGGTGCGATCTGCTGCGCCGTTCGTGAGCGATTGGCTGCAATGGCTTGCTCTTCAAGGCGAGCATTTGCCGAAGCTACGGCAGCGGCAAGCTGATGTTGCCCACGTGCGGCATACTCGGAAGCATTTGCGTGTTGGCCGAGACGCTGCGTCATACCGGCTATGAGTAGGGAAGCCTGATCCATACCCATTCGCCCGGTCGCAAGGCCGCGATCGATTTGGGCTAACCCGCGACCGAAACTTTCCTGCGCGGCGAAACCTTCGATGTAACGGCGAGACAGACGTGCCACGGCGTTCTCGGATGAACTGATCGTGGTGTCGGTCTGGACAACGGCATTTTCGACGCGCTTGCCGCTTGCGACCATGGCATCATCAGCCGCCACTTTGCCGGCTGCACCAGCCTGATAGGTGGCGGCGTCCATTTCCGCCTGAACGCGAAGAACGCGCAAAGCCGACACGTCAGTCATGGTGATGGCCTTCGGATATTGCGTCAGGAGGGGTCGGCGGCCTTCGGCCGCTTCAGGTAACTTGCATCCAGAGTGCGGATCAGGCGTCGCAGCTGCATGAACTCGTCAAGCCCATCTATGCCCATCCGGCGGGCATAGGCATCGATGGCGGTGAAAGGGATCGGACCTTCCGAGAAACTCAGCTGCCGATCCGTGGAAAGCTCGAAAAAGGCAGCGAGGATCTGGTGTCCGCCAGGCAGAAGCTCGACGCGGGCAACCAGACCAGGCGGCAACGGCTCGCCGCTCTCTTCGTGGACATCGAGCAGCCAGTCAGCATGCTCGCCCCATTCTAGGCTCCACGAAAGAGCGGTGATCAGTTTCCCGCTAAAGCGTCCTCAACCGAAGCACGCCCGTTCTCTACGATGGATGCTGCATAAATCACAGCGTCGAGGAACGGCTTGTAATCGGGATCGGGCAGCCACTGCATGGCAGTTTCTGCCGAGTAGGGGACATCATTGTCTCCATCCTTCAGGCCCTTCCAATCCAGCAGCAGAGCTTCCGCTGCCGCCTCGCCGGAGATGCGAGCAGCAACATGCGGCTTCAGGGAGTTGTCGCGCTCGCGATCTTCCGGAGGCGCGGCACGTCCAAGGCGAGAGATAGCCGCCTGATAAGCGTCACTGTTGATGCCACGGGTTTTTAGTTCGAGTTTGCCCATACCGGGGATGTCGCGCGTCCACGTGCCGATCTGGCTAAGCGCGCTGTCGCGCTTCAGATTGCGAATGTCCATAATAATCGTTCCTTTTGTCGGAGAGTACGGGGCGGCGCTCCGACACGCCGCCCCGCGTTCGCTAGCGAAATCAGGCGTCGGAGGAAGGGGTTTGCTCTGCCGTCTTGATCGGCCGGATATGGCCTTTCTCGCGCAGCAGCTCGGCATAGTCGGCGGGGATCGGTTCGCTTTCCACGCCTTTGCGGAAAGCCATTTCCTTTCCGTGCGGATAGCCCGTGAAATCCTCGTGCGGGATAACGGTGATGTCGTCGGCTTTCTTGCTCATGCGACAGCCCTCGTGATCTTCATCGTGGCAAGATCCGCAGCGCTGTAGAGCGCCTGGAACGGAACTTCGAGCATCACGGAACGCGCGTTACCGCCAACGGTCGGACCGCCATCGGTGAGCTTCATGCGCGGAAGTTCAATCTTGTATTTGCTGTTCGCAGCAGCGCCGATCGTGAAGGCGAGAGACACGTCCGTATGATCGAGGACCGCCTGATAGAGATCCTTGCTTTCGAAGAAAGCCGTCATCGTGCCGGTCACGACGAACAGCCCGAGCCCGTGACTGTCGACCTCATAGGCGCCAAGCACTTCGTTGGCATAGAGGTTGTTCGTGACGCGGATGCTCAACGCATTGACCTTCACCGGCGAGGGAACCCCGCCGACAGCAAGGTTCGCTACATTGGTTGCGGCATTGAGGATCGGCGTTGTGGTCTGCGCGCCGTATGTGGCGCCGTCGAAGATCGCGATACCCGGGTTTGGGCTCCCGACACCCATGATACCCCACGATCCCGTCACCTTCTGCCGCGCGGCAAGTGTCAGGTCGAGCGTATTGAAGCGGCATCCGCGATAGCGCGTGAAGGTGCCGGGCGCGCCAGTCGCGAAGGTCTTTTCGAAGGCGAACGTCTTGTCGACATTGCCGTTCTTGAGAACATCGTTGTTCCAATCCCCGGCAAGCAGCCCCGCAAGCCATTCATCAAAGGTGCCGTAGGAGATCTCGGTGTTGATCGCACCTTCGACGGCGCGGCCGACATCAGCGATGTCCGTGACGTTGCGATTGCCGGTGATCTCGTCAGACTGCATCGTCTGCTTGGCGAGGCGGATGGTCTCGCTGGTGTAACGCGCCGTCTTGAAGGTCGGCGTAGCGGGGATGACGCCGGGCGCGGTCTCAGCGACATACGCAAGGCGGGTGCTCGACGCGGCGGCAATGCCCATCGTTCTCTCCTGTCTGGGTTGTGGGTAGGTTAGGCGGGGATGTCATCCCGTTCGAACGGGATCACCAGCGAGTAACGCCAATAATTGCCGTCGCCTTCGCCAGGCTCGCCGGCGCCAAGGGACATTTCGGTGATGTCGAATCCTTCCGGTCCGATCTCGCGGAACAACGCAGCCAGGCTGTCAGCAATCACACGTGCTTCCCGGCTTCCGGATGCGCGCTTTGTCATGACGTGCAGCATGATCTGGCCGCGCTCGCGCCAGACGTTATGGCCAGGATCGCCGATCGACTCCTGCGAAAAGCTGTTCCCGAAGACCTCGACATAAACGAAGGCGGCGGCCTGCGCTGGTAGCTGCGACTTGTCGTTCTCGAACACCAGCGGCGTGTCGGTCCAGTTCGCCTCCAGGTAGACCTTCACGGCCTCATAGGTTGCAACAGCTGACATCAGGACACCGGGTTGATCACGAGGGCAGGGTAGGTGAGCAAGCCGTCGCGGCGACTGATTTTGTCCCGGCTCCGTCGACCCTTCAGCCGATATGGCATTAGGGGATGAATGCCGGTCGGCACGTTGACGAACTTGCGCTCGATCCGGAACGCCTTGCCGAACCGTCGCGAAAGCGCCGCGCGAGCAAACTCGAAATGCTGCTCTGGCACGCTCATACGCATCGCACCGACCTCGATCTTCCGGGTGTAGGGCTGCGCGTTGAGGATGATGACCTCGGCGTTCGCGCGGATCTTCGAAAAGTCCGTGACGACGGTTCGCCCGCCGACGATCACCAGGAAAGAGGACTGATACCGGCCGGACCGGCGAGGGCTGCGCGCCTTCAGTTCATCCAATGCGGTGCCGACAACGAGCGGCCAGTTCGAGAACTCGTAAACGATCGGGCCGGGTGCTTGGACACTCTCCTCGGTTGCGCCGATGCGACCGTTGACGATGCGCTCATAGCTCGGCGATGCGCCGGCCGAAAGAACGTCGGCGAGGGAGCGGCGCGCGAAGGCAGCCAGCGCCTTGTTGATCGCTTCCGGCTTCATATCGACTGTCGCAAGCTTTAGCTCACGTTCGAAGGGGGTGACACGGGCCGCCATCAGCCGCGCACCACGAGGTTGATGCGAACCGGCTGGTCATTCAGAAGCACGACATCCGGATCGAACTCGACCATGCAGTCGCGGCCGGCGATGACGACCGTGTCGAGCGCAGCAATCTCCTTTGTCCGACCGGATGGTGAAAGCGTCACCTTTCGATCATTCTGCTTGAGATCACCCGTCAACTCGTCGGGCTTCATGCCTCTAACAAATGCGCGCGCCTCAACATCGCCGCCGGCGAGCTTCAGCGTCACGTTCTGCCCATGCGTGGCGAGCTGCCGCTCAAGCATCTGGATTGCACAGGCGGGCGTCATAGCGAGATCACCCGCAAGCCGTTTAGCAGGCTATCGACGGCGCGCTTCACCAATGCATCGGCCTGGTCGCTGACAACGAAACGCTGCGATCCGACGCCCTCGACCTCTTCGGATGCGACAAACAGGTTCTCGGCTCCCGTCGCTTTCAGGTGCTGTGCCAGCAAAATGACGGCTTGGATGGCTTCCGGCGGGATCTCCCCCGTCTTGCCTTCTCCGTCGCCATTGTAGCCGGCCTCATACCGGATCCGCACAACGCCGGGCCACGCTCCGAGGGCTGGCCGAGAGAAGTTGCAACCGAACCATATCCGGTCGTCACACAGCCGCCAGTTTCCGTCAGCGACGCTTTGTTGACCGCCTTCTCCGTCGAGATAGTTGACGCTGACGATCTTGATCACCGGTCCGCAGGGCAGGCGATGATTTTGCCCGCACCAGCGGTCCATCGACAATTCCAACGTCTGCGGACCGAGACACCGCTTCAACCAGCCGTTAGGCCCGTCGATCGTCCGCGTTGCCGCAGCGATCATGCGCCTGACGGCGCGATCATCAGGCTCGTGACCGCCAAGGATGTCCATCGGCTCCACGATGGGAGCCGGTGGCTTGATGACGCGGAGGTTCATCGTTCGGTTTACTTGTCGGTGCCGTCGGACTTGGGCTTGCTTCCGCCCTTCTTGCCGTCACCATCGTGGTCAAGCGGATCAGCAGGCTTGCCGCCCTCAACCACCTTCGTGGGCACGCCCTGTTCGGTCAGCGCCTTGGCGACGGCTTCCGAGCCCTTGTCAGGACGCGGATCATTGAAGTCGATCTGGTTCTGCTTCACCGTCGTTCCGGCGCGCGGGTCGTTATCGACGGCCGGATGATCGGCATCGATATCCGATGTCTGCGCCGGAGCGCCGGACGGGTTGAAGTCGGTCGCTGGTGCAATGTTCGCCTTCTCACCGGCCTGGTCGCCATCAACGAGGACTTCCGCGCTGCGAATAAGCGTTTCTTTGTCGGCCATCTGGCCCTCCTATGTTCGCGATGAAGTGACAGCGGGCGAATGCCCGCCGCCGTTGCTGGGATTGGCGGTTAGGCGACCTTGAGGGCGCGCATGGGCTCCGGGTTCTGCACGCCACCGCCGACGCGCTTGGTGGTGTAGAAGCCGACGTAAGGCTTGTTCGTCAGGGCATCACGCAGCACGCGAATGCCAACGCGATCGATGACGAGGTACGTCTCTTCCATGTTGCCGTAGAGCGCGGCGATGTTGCCGGCTGCTACGTCAGGCATATCCGGCACCTCGACGATGCTTTCACCGGCCAGGGTAGCTGGCTGACCAGCGGCCATTGTCGGCTGCCACAGGTAGTTTCCCTGTCCATCCTTCAGCTTGCGCATTGCGCCCTGCGACAGCCTGTTGGTGAACAGCTTGGCGCCAGTGCGCAGGCCTGTCGGGACCGAATAGAAAAGGTCGACGAAGCTGTCTGCTGTCAGCTTGCCGGCCGAACCGGTCGACACCACCTTGATCGCACCCCAAGGGTGACGAGCGGCGTTCGCACCGCCCTCGACGTACGTCAGGATGCCATGCGGCTTGTTCACGCCGTCGCCCGCAAGGAACGCGATGTTTTCCTGACGACCGAACTCGCCATCCACTTCGCCGGCCAGCCAGTCTTCCAGGTTGATCGCAGCATCGTCGAGCAGCGTCTGTGTAATCTGCGGAAACGCGTAGATCTCACCGATCGAGAACGGAAGCGGCCCGAACTGCGGCGTGGATGTTGCCGGTCGGGTTGCGGTTTCGCCAACCCAGCCGGAGCCGACGGCGCGGTCGGTGAACAGCTTGGAGAAGGCAGGCCCGGTAATGCTCTGCACCTTGGCATTGGCGCGGATCGGCGATGTTTCCTTCAGCTTGCTCGTGATGGTTCGATCCCACTCCACAGGAGCGAGGTAGCCGCCATCAACAGCGGTGCCGATCGACATGGACGCCTGCACCTCGCCCTTGCGCATGTGCGCCTTGAAGGCAGACACATATTCCGGATTGGCAGGCAGATCGCCGATCACGCCTTCCGCAAGGCCGGCAGCGGCAATCTTGACGCTCATGTCGTCGATCGCCTTCTGCACGTTGGTCTGCAGCTCGCCCACCGAAGCGTTGATGCGCTCGACCTTCTCGTCGAGCACGACATCGGCCTTGCCCTTCTTCAGGTCGTCAAGCTGCTTGGTGTGTTCGGCCTTGAAAGCCTCGAAGCCACGGTTCACGGCCTCGATGGCCGCCTTCATGTCGCTTGGCGTCTCAGCGCGCACAGCGACCAGCCCGCGCTGACGCGGGTTCATATGCTTGCTCATGGCAAACTCCTTGATCAGAGATTGGTATTCGGGGTCAGGGTAGAAGCGAGCACCTGAAGGCTCGCGAGAACGCCAGCGTCTTGCGTGGCGGATGCGGCAGCGTCCTGCATGCCGATTGCGGTAGCGTCCTGCGTACCGCGAATTTCATTGTAGAGGGTGCGCCGCTCGGCTTTTGTGAGCTTTCCACCCTCGGCGAGTTTCTTGTCCCAGCCGCGAAGCGATTGAGGCAGATCGTCGGTTGCATCGGCATACACCGGTGCTTGAGCTTTCGCATCGAGCAAGGCATCAGCCAGCCCCATGTCAATCGCGGCTTGGCCGCGAAGATAGGTGCCGTCACCGCCATTCTTGGCCATCATCCGCAGCATCTCGGCGGGCTCGCGCCCGGCACGCTTGGCGTAGGTTTCTGCCATAGCGTTATCGAGATGCTTCAGCGTGTCGATGGCTGACTTGTGGTCCTCGTCGTTGCCGACGGTGATGCCCCAAGCCTTGTGGATCATGATTTCAGCATTGGCAGGGATCAGGATGCGGTCAGCGGCCATGGCCACCAGCGAGGCGGCCGATGCCGCGATGCCCATGATGTGAACCGTTACCCTGCCGCGATGCCGCGCTAGCATGTTAAAAATGGCCACCCCCTGAAAATAGTCGCCTCCGGGCGAGTTGATTTCCAGCGTGACGTCGGTGTCCGCGCCGATCGTGCGCAGCGCCGCCGCCATGCGGGCATCCGAGAAGCCCTCATCACCGATGAAGTCGAACATGCTGATCGTGGGACTGTCTCCGGCCTCGACGCCCGAGCGAGCGCGAAACGAGCTGGCGAGCGGCTGATCGGGCTCGTACTTGAAGCCCTGCGGCCGGGAGAACGTCTCCTCGATCGCCGGCATCTTTGCGTAGAAGCGACTATGCTGACGCATTGCCAGGTTCCTTGTCGTCGAGGGCCGGTCCGCCATTGTGGCCCATCATCGTGTTTGGCGGCGTGTCTCGTTTCGGCATGTCCATCGTATCGCGCGCCTCATCGGCCCACATCCAGGGCTGATGTCCGCCGGCGCCAAGCGCCTTGGCGAGGTAGTCGGCTTGATCCTTGAGCGAGCCCCGGAGAAGGGCGCCGGCATTAAACTTGACCGCGATCGAACCTTGCTCTTCTTCGGTGAGAAGCGAGCGTTCGGCAGCCTGCTGCCATGCTTCGAACCAAGGGTTGAGCGCGTAAGCGACAAAGAACTGACCGAGCGCCTCGATGCCAGAACCCCAGCTGGTTTCATCAACCATGAGCAGCGGGCGAGGCACGCCCGTGATGCGTGCGATCTCCTCGACTTGAAGCTTCCGCAACTCGACCAACTGGATGTCGCGGGCCGAGCTCGTCCCCGCCTTTGCCCAATCCAGGCCTTCCTCGAAAATCAGCGTCTTGCCGGCGTTCTCTGCACCTTCGTGCTCTGCAAGGCTCTCCTTTAACCGGCGGTGAGCATCATCGCTCATCTTGGTCGGATGCTTCAGCCCGGTCCCGCCGATGACGCCGTTCTTGAATAACCTGCCGGCCGCCAACTCCGCAGCCAAAGCAACGGCAACAGCATCGCGAGCCTGTTTGACCAGCGAGATGCCCCGCAAGCCGTCCATGGACAAACCGCGGAGGTGGAATACCTCGTCGGGACGCAGATGCTGCCGCGCGCCATGCTTAGGCTGGTAGTCATAGCTGACAGTCCAGTCCGCATTCATGATCGGCGTGACTTGGTCCGGGTCCATAGGCACCAGCTGGGTGATCCTTTGGCGACCAGTGCGAACGTCAAGGCTCCGAATGATCCGCGCGTAAGCGTCACCTTTGGTGAGCGCTCGAAGCTGCATGAGCGACTTGAAGTCGAATGCAGATTGCCAGCCGTTGGGTTTGCGGTGCAGGATCCGGAACAGTGGATGCTCCGGCAGCTTCTCCTTGTTCGTTGTGTCGATCACATGTGTGGGCAACATGCCGATGGCATTCGAGATCAGGCTTACTGCTCGAAACATCGACGGATTGCGAAGCGCCCGCTCGACGTTGACGGTCTGGCCGGTAATCGCTTCCTCGCCATAACGTAGGAACTCGATCAGAGCCGGATCATCCAGGGAGTACGCCATCACTTCGGGCGAGCCGGAAGCGACAATAGGCGCTTGCACCTGCTCAGATGGCGATGAAGTGCGGAAGAAGTCTAGAATGCCCATCCGCCTCACACCGTCAGCAGGCCGCGTTTGTCATAGACCGACGACGCGTCTTCGTTGGCCATCCATCGAGCCAGCGCCATCATGTGCGCGATCGGACCGTCAATCTTGTTCTCAGCGCGGTTCTTGCGCGGATAGACGTTGTCTTTCGCATCAGGTTTGGCGACGACATTGGACAGCATCCATGTAAAAACGGGATCGCCGTTGTGCGCGATCTTTCGGGACCGGATCAGCCCGTCCATCTGCTTCATTGCAGGCGAGAAGTTCAGCACCAGCGGCCGCACCTCGATCGTCTGCATGCCTTCATCGCGCAGCTCGGCCATCATCATGTGCGCCTGGTGCGGATCGAACGCGATCTCGTCGACCAGATAGCCATCGTCGCGCAGCTGCAGCAGATCATCGCGAATGGTGACATAGTCGATCATGTCGCCGTCGGTCTGCGTGATCCACTTGGACTCGCGCCAGCCTCGGTAATGCTGGTTTTCCGGTAGTTCTATCGTCGCCTCGGGCAGGTAATAGCGGCCGAAGCGAGCATAGCCGCCTTCATGTTCGAACGTGATTTCGACGGCTGCAATGTCGATCGTTGACGCCAAGTCGATCCCGACCCGGCAACGTTGCCCCTTGAAGTCTTCCAGTTTGAGCGTCGACCGGGCGCTCTCTTTCCACTTCTGGACGTCGAAATAGGCGTCGCGGGCCTGCACCCATTGATTCAAATGCTTCGTTTTAAATACGCCGACCTTGCGGGCGTTCTGTAACGCGTCGCGCTGGCGTGCCCGCAGGAACTCGCCTTTGACCGAAACATCGTAGTTCGGGTTTGCCTTGCGCAGTGCCGCGTCCGACGTCCAGTCGTCCTCGGGATCGCAGGTGTAGATCAGCGCGAAGAACTCATCGTTCTCGATGACGCCTTCCAGCACCTTTTCTGCATCCTGCAGCATCGCGTAGCAAGGCCCGGCCAGGTTGTCGCCAGCCGTGGTGATGATCAGCAGGAGCGGCTGTTCACGCGCACCCATGCCGGTTTCCATTGTGTCGACCATCCGGTCAGTGTCATGCTCGTGGTATTCGTCCACGATCGCGCACGATGGCGAGGCACCATCGCCAGGATCACCAATCAGCGGCTCGAACTTCGACCCGTCGCCCAGGCGGTGGATGTTCTTCGCGTTCACCGAAACGCCGAAGTGAGCCAGCAGCGCCGGCGACTTCTGCGCCATCAACCGCGCCGGCTTGAATACTTCCCACGCCTGCTTTTCAGTAGTCGCGCCGGAATACACCTCGGCGCCGTGTTCGCCGTCGATCGTCAGCATGCCCAAGCCAATGCCGGCCGCCCACGTCGACTTCGCGTTCTTCCGCGGCTCCAGGATCAGCGCCTTGCGATACCGCCGCAGGCCGTCCTGCTTCCGCAGCCAGCCCATAAGGCAGATCGTCTTGAAGCACTGCCACGGCTCAAGCCGCAACGTTTCGCCCTTACGTGCCCACTCGCCTTTCGTGTGGGGCAGAAGCTCGATGAACTTGCACCACTTCTCTGCCGTCTTAGCATCGAACCGGTATGGATAGTCGGCGCGCTTGCTTGCCTCCAGATTGTCCAGGTGACGCTTGCAGGCGAAGATCACCCACTTGCCCGCAGGGACTTTGCCAGCGACTACCTGTCGAGCGTAGCGGTTGCCTGCTTCGACATGCGGGTTCTCAGCCGAGCGCCGCGAAGGGGTTTGCTTCATTCTTCTTGGTCACCGAGACCTTTGACCGCGCCGCCGGCGACAGCCCGAACTCCGAGAGGAGCGACTGCGCGTGGCGCATGGCCTCGCTTCGTTGCGCGACTGCCGGGTGGCCCTTGATCTGCTGAGACACCACGCGGCCGTCATTGTCGTATTCGATGTTGCTGACGAAGGTTCGCCCGCCGTCCTCGATCATCGCCGTGCAGATCTCGACCTCTTCGAGCCTGGAAGCAGCCAGCGCCAGCATCGCGGCGTCGGATGCAGAGCCAATACCCATCGGCGTGATGACGGCGGCGAGCTGGTCGAACAGTTCGGCGCCGCGAGTGGACAACCACTCCGGAGCGTCGGGCAAAGCCTCGTCGGGAACCGGCGCATCCGGGTTCATTCGGTCGGGCCGATCCGTGCCCGCAACCACCTTCAGGTGATCAGGCGTCTTCTTGCGTCCAACCATCGGAAAATGTCTTTCATTTTGACGGCGTGGAAGTTTCACCCCCAGCCGGTCTAGGCCCTCAGATCTCTGGACTTTCGACCCCCCCCTGCCTGACTGTGGTATGGTGGAGGGCAGCAGTTAGAATGCCTATCTATGATCCTTGGAGAGACCACCTGATGAGGCAATCGGCCGATCGCGTGGTGATGACCTTCGATGAACTGGCTGATCTGGTAGCGTCCATGCCTTCGTCTGCTCGGATCTACGCCGCATGGTGGAACAACGAGGATGTGGACACGACAAATCACGTCCAGTGCAAAGCGTGGCAGGCAGCCGGCTACCTTGCCGATGCCGACCTGAAGCACGGAGTGGTTACCTTCCGTCGTGGAAAGCGCTAACAGCCTCCTGCCGCTGCTTCTCGCTGGAATGGCACCGCCATGGTGCTTGGTCGCATAGGGATTGCAGCTTCTGCCGCCAGAACAGGTCGTAGTCCCCTCTATGGGGTATTGGATGATCGGCAATCGATGCTGCCGTGATCCTGCCTGCTGCCTTGCAGATCGCGCACAGGGGTTCGGCGGCTAGTTGTTCGGCTCGACGCCTTTGCCATGCCGCTGTCTTGTACCATGCGCGCCAGTCTTGCTGGTCGCGGGCACGGTCGTATTTGCGACGCTGCTGTTGCCGGTCACCCTGACCGGGCGGACGGTGGACGGGAGGTCGCTGCGGCATACTCGCCTTTGGTCTCGATTGCCGCCACGCGCCACCTTTCATTACCTTGCTTGTTTTCAACATCGAGGAGGAAAAACTTTGACGATCTTCACTCTTACATACGATCTCAACAAGGAAGAGACTTCGGCTGACTACAAACCTCTCATTGATGAATTGAAGAGGCTGAAAGCGCACAAATACCAATACTCGGCTTGGTTGGTGAATTTGGACAACACAGCCAAACAGGTCCATGATCATTTCAGGGGCTTCATGGACAACAATGACGCGCTGTGGGTCAGCGAGCTTACCAAGGTCCATCACTTCTCTGGCGCCAAGTCCGGTACCAACGACTGGCTGAAGTCCAACCCGCCTGCTCGCTGAAATTTGCCATCGTGTAGTCCGCGATCACGTACGCTACAGAAGCGGAATGGCTCGGCTGCCGCTTAAAGCTGGCCGGGCCGATTGTCGATCTAACCACAAACTTCGACACCGAGACAGCCAGCCAACTCGGCTTCAACCGTTCGGTCATAGCGGTTGTTGGCGCCAACTGTTGGCGTGAGATGGTGGCTCTACGTAAATGAGGGCCACGATCATGACGGATTTTCTAATTCAAACCGCCGCTTTGCTCACCATCATCAGCGCCGTATGGGAGTGCGGTGTCCACTACGGCTGGTGGCGTTAGGCTGCCGCAATCTCGGTCGGTCATCGACCTTGGTTCTTGATCGTGATGCCGAATGCGTAGAACTTCACGGAAGCAACGACGGGAGCAAAGCCGTGACCGACACCGACAGCATGCACGATCCACTTCATGAGAGGATCCACCATTTCATTGAAGCCGGGTACTTCGAGGAAGGCACGCCGTCTTACGGCGTAGCGCTGCAGGTGGCTGATCGGGGTGTCGGTTCGCTGATAGGTGGGCAGGTCGCCGTTTGGCAGAACCACATCCTGCCGGTTTTGAGCAAGCCGATGAACGACGAAGAGCGATTTCAGTGTGCGCTTGAGCAAGACCGTGAAGACGAAGCTAGGTTCGGTCTCGACCAGCCTGCCAAACAAAAACCCGCCGGGTGAGGGCGGGTTCATGACGCAGTTCTGCGCGTAACGATCTGATACGAGGTTTCGCGTTGAAGGTCAAATGGTTTCGTAGGCGAAACGGAAGGATCTTGGATCTGAGCTAACGATCTTGGCTTTCGGCTGGATCACGTAAAAGCGCCAAACGGTAGATCACCAAAGAAGCGCTGATCACCAGCACCAGCGAGTAGACAAGCAATAAGTACCCGGCCCCGAGACCGATCAGGCGCAAGGTTCGAAAGACGCCAACGTTCCAGGAGAATTGCTGCCCAATGAAATACGATAGCTGGTAGATCCCGTCTCCTGTAGCCAGCAACGACCAGAGTAGCGCTATGACCTGGACGAAAATAAAGTGGAAGAAGGTCGCGTTTATGACTTCAAGGTAAGCGTAGCCATGACCGGCCTTTGTCGTCCGTAAAGCTCCCTTTAGTCGGGCGCTAATGATGCTGAACAGGATCGCATACGTCCCCAAGGAAAAGCCAAGAAGCGAGGGGATGATCGACTGAGCGAGTGCTACCCAGCTTCTATCTGACCAGTTCGGAAAGTTCAGGCCGGTGACTAGAACGGCTACAATGAAGAGCGGGGAGCCAAACACTGCACCCCACCCACCATACGCCTTGAAATATTTGCGTAGGAAGCGGACGAAAGTGCGAAGCTGGTTCAGCATGGTTCGCCCATTCTACCCTAGGAACATATTCCGTAAAAGAGCAAAGAAGGCATTACGCTCGGTTGTTGCGTCGGGATCGTATGTCGTCTGCTTTACCAGAGGAAATTGTTCCGTTGATTTCTGAACCGCACCCGTTTCATCGCGGCCTTTAACTTCAACCTTTCCGATTTCGATAGCCGCCGTTCCAGCGCGACGAATCTCTTCAGTGGCAACCAGGGACTGGCCGGGCTCGGCATTGTAGATCAACGTTAAAGAGCGACTGTGCGACGCGGCGAGGTTAGCCTCGATTTTATCCTCGAAGTCATCGTCTAGGATGTCAGGGTTTGGCCGAAGCAGCGTGATCTTGATCTCGGTCAGTTTCGGCAACGAGAGGATGCGATCTAAGGCCTCTGTTTCTTGAACGATTGAAATCTTCGGCGATCCCACCTCCAGGAAGACCGTGATATCGTCGGCGAAACCGCTAAAAAGGCGTGCTGCTGAAGCTGCCGTGATCCAGCGTCCCTTCGAGTAGTTCTGGTAGTAGAGTCGATGTTTTTTAAGGTCAAACTCGAAGTAGTATGTCGCCGAGTTGGCTTTCAAGTTTGGCGGAATGTTGATCTGTGAAACCTGATCTGCGGTGGCGGTATTCAGACTTTTGGTGTCGAACCAATCGCCATCGGCTTCGATTTGAACGAACGTGGTCACTATCCCTGACACACGTCCCGAGTCCTTTTCTCGCTCATCAAGAAGTGAGATCATCCCATAGCGATCGCCAGAGAGCTTAGCCACAACGCGGTTATCGAATATCGTACGAAGGAACTTCGCATAAAGTTCTGGAGAATGCGGGTGCAGCGCTATGTTGAGCACTCCCACCGACATCTTAATCTTTCTAGCCATCTGCGTCTTATCTCCCGGCCGCAGAAAAGAAGTAAAACGGGCTAGGAGTCGAGACCGCAAACGAGACGATAGACAAGAAAATTGTGGAGCCGGTGCGAAAGAACTGCAAAGACCTTGCAATTGCGGTTTCGAGCCGGCCCTAAAACAAAAACCCGCGGCTCGAGGGCGGGTTCCGGCGCAGTGCTCGAACGAGAAATAGGTAAGGGCGCGTGTTGGAGGTCAACGCGCTATCGGCCAGCGTCAGGTCCAATCCATTGGCGCAGCCGCATCTTCATATAGGGGATAAATTCTTGGGACCCCGGACCATCGTCCACGAGAGCGGTGATCGGGTGCATAAGCGCTTCGGTAGCCTCGGCCATCCGGTCATCTGCAATGCCAGCCCGTTGCAAGACTTTTTGTACATACAAGTCGAGGTGTTCGTAGTCTTCTTTGCTGACCTTTGACATTCGCTTTCTTTCTCATCGTTGCAGCCTTGAGGCGTTTCACAAGAACCTAAAGTGCGATGCACAGTCACGCAGATCCTGGTGTAAAACCGGGGCCATATCGCGATCCTTGGTGCTATTCTTTTGCGCGATTTCGGTCGAGGTCAAGCCAATCACGCAATAGTCGATCAACCGTTCCGAAGCCTTTATGCCCATAGCCGCGCGGAAGCCTTCGAGCTTGTCGAGCGCTGCTACGCGGCCATCACCAATGCCGGTGGCGTAGCCGGACGATGTACCGCGAAGGAAGTCGGCCGATGATGCGATGGCGATGCCAGCACGCTCCCATAGTTGGGCAAGGTGGCTGCCGGCGTGGAAGAGGGCGTCCTGCTTTTGACGGCCATATCGCCATTCGAAAGTGCCAGGCTTTGCGCGCATGATCTGCTTACCCGATCGCCCGCCGGACAGCTTTGTTCGAACTACGGTGGCGCGCGCACCTTCCTTGCCGCCGTCATGAGCGACCAACTTGCGAACGCGCCGATCTTCTTCGGCTCTTTGTTTCGCGGTGCTCATGCGCGGTCTCCCGAGGTCCGACGGCAAGTGTAGCCATGCCCCCGAAGCACATCGACCAGTGCATCTAGGTCTGACTGCCTTGCAGCGAAGTCTGCGTAGATCCGCCGGCCAGCATGTTCAGTTACGACATAAACCTGCTTCGCTTCGCTCACGTCCTTGCCGACGATCCAAGAAACCGTAGCGGCATAGGAAGTGTACGTTGTGAAAGGTTGCGGATCAGCCGGCCTTCCACGCAATTCGCGCGCAGCTTCGTGGAGCTTCTGTCCAAAGGTCGGATAGGTGCGGGCATTATGGATGCTGTTTGCGTGCAGCACCGCGACGAAGGTCTCGCTCATTTGCTTCCACTCCCGAGTGGCTGATAGCTGTCTGGAATAGCTTGAAAACGGCGATCAGCACCGACAAACTCGAGCTTCACCGTGCCTGGACGCCCGCAAATGGGCTGTCGCCTGATCTTCTTGGAGATGACGAAGGTGCAGTCCTTGTCGTAGTCGCGATAAACGACGATCCCGGCATCCGCCTTGTTCCGCCAATGGGCGCTGCCAGCCAGATCGTAGAGGCCGGGAACCGGGTCCTTGCCGTCTTCAGACGCGCGCAACTTGATCGGATGGATGATCATCCAGACCGTGCAGCCGTGGTGCTTGGCGAACTTCTTGCACTTCGAAATCAGCTGCGAAACGAACTCAGTTTCTGTCTGCTTGTCTGGTCTGGACGCTTCGAGCTCGTTGTACGGATCGATGACGATGTTCGTGACGCCGTAGCGGATGACCGCGGCGCGGGCTCGCTCCAGAAGCCAGTCGATCGACGGCGTATGCTCGACGGCGCCCAGGAAGTAGATGCGCTGGTTGAGCCACGCCATGGCTGCCGACACGTCTTGGCTCGACATGCGCAGGTTAGGGCCATCAAAGAACGGGGCACCAACCCAGATCTCGCACAGGTCGGCGATGTGGTTGCCTTCACCGGTTTCAGGCGAGAACATCGCCCACTTTTCGTCCCGGAGGCGTGCGGTCTGCACCATGACCTGATCGAGCCACCGGGACTTGCCGTGGTTCGGAATACCGGTGACCGCAATGAACTGGCCGGGGATGTAGCGAAACGATTTATCGATCTCCAAGAAGCCAGTTGAAAGTGGCTGCGGACCTTTGCCCTCGTAGAGATCCATGACTTCCATCGCGAAGTCTTCGACCTCGTGGAGGCCGTCGATTGGCCATGGCTCGGCAAGCTGGACGCACTCGCGAAGAACATCCGCGCCGTGGTCGATCAGGCACTCGTTGGCGTCTTTGGACTGAACATCGTTCTGCCTCGGGAACTTCACTCGAAAGCATCGATCCTTGCCAACGCGGCGCGCGATCTCCTGCGCTAGCATCTCGCCAGGTGCATCCATGTCGGTGGCGATCAAGACACGCCGAACCTTCATGATCGCATCCCAATGGGTGCCGAAAGGCTCATAGCGCTTATCGCTTGTTTCAGGGCCTGAGGGCGCACCATTCGGCAGCGAGACGACACGCTCGAACCCGGCCTGCGCCATCGCCATGACGTCGATTTCGCCTTCGCAGATGATCAGGTCTTGATCCGCGGCGATGCTGTCGGCATTGAAAAACACGGGTTCCGGGTCCTTTTCCTGCCGGAAGTTCTTGTCGGCCGTGCGATACTTCACGTTCCGCAACTCACCGTCCCATTCATACGGGAACGCGATGCAATCCTCTTCGCGGTCGGTCTGGGGAAACCACTGCCGGGTTTTGTAGATGCCGAACTTCTCGACAACAGCTTGAGAGATCGCGCGCTTCGCAAACCATGCCGCCAGCGTCTCGGGCCGAGGTGTCTCATTTGGACGGGTTGGCTTTCGATAAGTCCGACGCTCAATCGCTGGCCGATATCCTTCGCCGCCGGTCGAGCCGGACCAAGCGCAATGATGGCAGTTCCAGACTGCGCGCCTGTCGGCTTCGATGGTCACCGACAGGCACGGGTCGTTCTTCTTGCGCCTAGTGCTGGAGCAGTTCGGGCACGTCGTCTTGTGGCTGCCCGTCCGATCGTCACGGAGACGGATGCCATGTTCGGCAAGAGCGCTGCGCGTGTCGTGCATTAGCCCCTCGCAAACATGAAATCGTTGGTGAGATCGCCGGACGCGTCACGGTCGGCTCGCTTGCCACGAGGCTTACGCCCATCGACCGAGTTGCGAATCCAGTTTTGGAATGCCTTGTCCCAATCCAGCTTGGCCGCGTTCCTGCCGCTGGACGAATGCCAATGATCGCGGAACTTGTCCGCCTCTCGTCTGACCTCGCCAGCGGGAAGGTTTTCACCCTGAGCCCATTCGATCAGCTTGGCGCTGGGGGTCCAATCATCCGAAAGGCGAGAGGCGCGCTTTTTGGAAGCACCGCTTGGTGCTTCTTTTTCTATGTTGGTGGTTGGTGGTTGATAGTTGGTAGTTAGTGATAGTTTTTCGTCAGGAGAACCGCCCGCTTTGGGATTTTGTTGATTTGATTGCGTTTTCCGGTTTGGCCGTCCACCGTTCGAACCGTTTTCGGATGCGGTCGAGATACGCTTTAGAGACTTTTCGACCTCACTTAATGCGCGCTTCTGTGACAGTTTACCGTCACTTGACCGACAGAGTTTCCCCATTTCAACGAGGCGATCGACAAGCTTTCTGATCTCCGCAGGACGTACCAGGCAGAGGCCCGCGAACCTACGATCGTTCTGAGTGACAGCCCCTCCCTCCGACATGATCAGAGAGCAGATCATCCAATAGACGCCCTGTTCGGCAGCGTTCAAAACGCCGCCGACACCGGCAATGTATTCATCCGGAGAGTAATCTATCCGGCGAGCCTTTGCAGAGGGCATGTTAAGCTGCGCCTCCGATGTTTGTGTTCGGCCGGCGAAGCGGAATAACGTTCGTTCCAGGGCAATGCTCATCCAAGATGTGCAGGAAGCGCCAGTACGCACGCTTGGCGACCATCGCGTCTTCGAACTTCATCGTCACATCGAGCTTAGCTTTCGCCTCCTTGTAGGTTTCGAACGCATCGCGGTTGGCTTGTTCCAGATCGACCATCAACCAGCGCTCCTGATGGCTAGAATGCGCTGCAACTCAGCGACGGCTTCATCAAGCGTGGCACCAGAGGCAACAAGACCGGTGCAGGGACACCGCGCTAACCATGTCCCGTCTTGGGTGCAGGTCGTGACGATCGGTGTCAGAGCATGGATCAGGCGGGCTGCCGGAAAATCGTCCCAATCGCAGAAGCTGCGAGTTGTCGCCATGTAGGCCGCCTTTTCAGCGACCTCGGCTAGAGTCATCGGACGATGAAGGAGCAAAGCATCACGGGTCAGGTCTATGACCCTGCCGAGGGCAACATCCTGTTGGTCCCACTCGTCGTCAGGGATCGCATCCCATGCGGCAATGGCTGCCGTATGGGCTTGGAAAAGGGCTTGCAGGGAGCTCATGCTTGAAGCTCCCGAAGTCCGGCGACAGCGAGCTTTGTCTCTTCGATTTGCTCCATCAGCAGAGCAACACCGTGAGCAAACGCGTTCATTTCCTCGCGCACAGATAGGCCGTGACTAGCTAGGAAAAGAAGCTCGGCCTTCTGCTTGGCCTCATCGAGCATGTCTTCGATGTCGAGAACGTCAGGTTTGTTCTCGCTCATGACGCGGCCTCGAACCCATGAGCATCGAGGTGATGCATGACGCCCTTAGACATTTCGCGGGCGACCCAGAGGAGGCTGTCCACACGGCGGTCGGCTTCACCTATAGCCAGATCAAACTGGATCTCGCAGATCACTTCGAGAAGCGCGTTCAGGCGGTTCAGATCAGCGTCGAGATCGCCAACTTTCCACTGGGCGCTCATGACGCTTGCCTTTCCAGAAAGCCGAGTGCCGCCTTAATCATCGACGGGATAACCGGTGTGTCGCCGATGGCGTACTGTTCCAGGGCCAAGCTTAGAGCCATAATAGCCTCGACATGATCGGCGGCTGGCCTTGTCCAGTCTTCAAGAACTAGGCGGGATGCGTGCGGGTAGGGCATCCCATTATCTTCATCCCAGCTGGCGACGAGGTAAGTGTACCAGTCTGCCTTTGCTTGGATGATCGCTCGTTGGAGGGAAGCATCGATGTGTGCGGTTGCCGGATCGGCCGGCGCTGTGCTATGCGTCTGCATGTTCTGGTTTCCTGTAGTGGGGTTTCTGGATACAGGGCCTGGAAGCGCGCCAACGCTTGCCGGGCCTTTCTTTTGTGGCGAGGACATCAGACAGTCCTTCTCTCGCCGGCTGCTTTCACCGCAGCTATGATCTCCGACTGAGGCCAACGAGCTACGGCACCGAGCTTGACCGGCTTTGGCAAAGACCCATCGGCCATGCGCCTGTAGATTGTGGGAATGCTGACTTTAAGCAGATCAGCGACTTCTTGCGCTCGAAGAAGCGGGTCAGCGATTTGAGAATGCATGTAACCTCCTGTTCACCAATTTAGTGATAAGCGGTAGCATGCACCAAATTAGTGCGCAATGAGGCAGCTGTAGTTTTTCACCATTTTAGTGCAAAGTGCATCCATGGCTAAGCAAGATGATTATGTCCGATACACGATCCGGGTACCGTCGGACCTTTATGCCCGTGTCCAAGAAGCTGCTGGCGAAAAGTCGCTGAACGCGGAAATCGTAGAGCGACTGGAAAGCAGTTTTGAGGAAATTGAGGGGTATAAGGAGCTCTCGGAGCTTTTCATGGAAACCATGAAAGATAACTTGGCAAGGTCGCAGCGTGAGGTGGAGGAATACCGGCAGTTAGCTCATACAATCAGTCTCATGAGGCACACCATTGAACGCTTTCGAGACGTTGTGGGAGAAGACTTGCCGGATGATCTCAAAACACTGCTATTGATGCTAAACCCAGATTCGACAGCCAAAACAATGGATCCAAACAAGCTGATAGAGAGCTTGGTTTCCTCGTGGGAGCGTCTCGAAGAAATGACAAAGGAAGACCGAAAGGGGGAAGAGGATCGGAAGAAACGAATTCTTGATCTGAGTGAAAGGTTGAAGCGACGCCTTGATAAACCTCTGAAACTGACTTAGTCGCGCACATCGCCTGCCATTAGCGTAGCCCACCGCTCGATCAACTTTCTGCGTTGTTCCAGGTAGTCAGTTCGCCGATAGGCGCGCTCTACGGATCCGCCAACAATATGTCCGAGCATCGTTTCGGCGACTTCGTAAGGCGCCTCTGTCTCTTCGGCCAGCCAGTCGCGCAGGCTTGAACGAAAGCCGTGTGGCCGGGCTTCCATCTTCCGGCGCTGCATGAACATGCCCATCGTCATGTCGGAGATGACGCCTTTGCGAACGCTCGGGAATAGGTAGCCCTCACGTGCATGCGCACGCGCAAGGTCGATGACCTTCAGCGCTTCGGTGGACAGCGGAATGCGAAACTCGTTGGTCTTGTCTTTCGCCCCTTTCATCGCCTCGGCTGGGATCGTCCAGACATCGCCGTCGATCTGATCCTCGCGAATGTTGCGCAGCGGTCCAGATCGGGCGCCTGTCAAGATCAGCAAACGAAGCGCCAGGTGCGTCACCGAACCCTCGTCAAGTGAGCGGTAGAAGGCAGGAACCTCTTTCCAGTGCAGCGCAGGGATGTTCTTGGCCTTATGCCGCTGTTGCCCGAGCAGCGCGCGCGCCTTGTCGACGGCCTGAAGATCCACGTCTAGGCCGAGAGCCGCCGCATGCTGCAGAACTATCCGCAGGCGCTGCATCGCCTTCATCGCCGTGTCAGCCTTGGTGTGCCAGATCGGTGTCATGACATCGCGCACGTCGCGCTGGTTGATCTCCGTTACTGGCATCTTGCCGAGTTTCGGAAGGACATGCTGCTCGATCGGCGAGAACCACCGGCCCGCCATCCCGTCACCCTTCAACTGCGCTTTGCGAGCCTCGAAGGCATCGGCAGCGATGTCCTTAAGAAGGTTTCGATTGTGGTCGGCTTCGCGTCGGATGCGTTCGCGCTCCTTGATTGGATCCTTGTTGGCTCGGACTTGGGCACGGTATTCCGTAGCGGCCTCGCGCGCTTCTTTCAGGGTCACTTCAAGCGATGAGCCCAGGCCCATCTCCCGCCGTCGCCCGTGGATCGTGTAGCGAAGAAACCATTGCCCGCCTCCGTCCTCTCGCTTATGCAACCAGAGGCCGGCGCCATCGGCGTACTTGCCGAACCCAAGCGTAGCGACTGCCCTTGCACTTAGGCGGTTCATGGCCGGCATCTCTGTCCACCTTTTTCTCACGATGATCTAACCCACCCGCTAAACCACCTTCCGGCGCGCGGTTGGACGCTATTCGGTGAGAAACCGTGAAACAGAACGAAACAGGAAGATCAAGAGCCTTCACGGGGTCTGATACGAATTGATAACCGGTGAAACATGCTGCAATTACAATAAGATGCAGACCACCCGCACCACTTTTCCTTCCGATAGTCTGCAAGACAACGTGCGTTCGTCTCTGCGCTGGGATGCCTCGTTGTGCGAGAACGGGCGCTTGAGCCATGATGCGGACGATTTGTCATCATCGTTGCACCGCCCTTCGCCTTTATAGGGTTGCCTGGAAGGTAAAGCTGCTGCTGCATGAGCGCGGTTGGCGGGAGCCTTTTGTGATGACGGACTTCTTGAAGAGAATTGGCGGACGGATGCGGAATTTTGACAATGAGGCGCTTTATGGCCAGCCCGGCGAGCATGATCGTTTTCGCCGTTTGATCGAAGCGACGCGCGGCGGCGAGCCGGTGTTGACGGCGATTGCCCATCCCTGCAGCGCCGCCGCCATCAATGCCGCGGTTGAAGCTGTCGACGAGGGCTTGATCCTGCCGATCCTGGTTGGTCCGCGCGATCGTATCGAGGCTGCGGCGCAGGAAGCCGGGCGCGACGTTTCCGCCTTTCCTCTGGTGGACGCGCTTCACAGCCATGATTCCGCAACCAAGGCGGTGGAACTGGTGCGGGCGGGCAAGGCCGGCCTGTTGATGAAGGGCTCGCTGCATACGGACGAACTGCTCGGCGCCGTCGTGCCATCGGCCACCGGTTTGCGCACCGAGCGGCGCATCAGCCACGCCTATATCATGGATGTGGTGGGCTATCCGACGCCGCTGATCATTACCGATGCGGCCATCAATATCGAGCCGGATCTGGCGGTGAAAGCCGACATCATCCGCAACGCGATCGACCTTGCGCGTGTGCTCGGCTTGGAGCTGCCCAAGGTCGCGATCCTGTCGGCCGTTGAGGTCGTCAACCCTGCTATGCGTTCGACGCTGGATGCGGCAGCGCTGTGCAAGATGGCCGATCGCGGCCAGATCGAAGGCGGATTGCTCGACGGGCCGCTCGCCTTCGACAATGCCGTCAGCGAAGCGGCAGCGGCGGAAAAGGGCATCATCTCGCCGGTGGCGGGCCGCGCCGAAATCCTGGTCGTGCCCAACATCGAGGCCGGCAACATGCTGGCGAAACAGTTGACCTTCCTTGGCAGCGCCGATGCGGCTGGCGTCGTGCTGGGTGCGCGTGTGCCGATCATCCTCACCAGCCGTGCCGATTCGCTGCGCACCCGGCTGGCGTCCTGCGCGGTGGCCGTTCTCATGGCACGCGCCGCCACCAAGGCTGCACCCGGTCCATTCTTCCGGCCCACGGACCGCGCATGACCCGCGCCGTTGTCAGCCTGAATGCCGGCTCGTCCAGCATCAAGTTCGCTTTGTTCACGCTGGACGAGGACAAC
>DCDI01000231.1:50161-60681 GCA_002316345.1 Phyllobacteriaceae bacterium UBA1059
ACTTTGCCGCGCCGTGCCTGATCGATGCCGAGGTGTTGCAGGCGCTGGACGATCTGTGTTCGCTGGCGCCGCTGCACCAGCCGCATAACCTCGCCGGCATTCGCGCCGTCAGCGCGATCGCGCCGGATCTGCCGCAGATCGCCTGTTTCGACACGGCCTTCCATCACGACCGCGCGGCGGTGGCCACGCGCTTTGCCATTCCGCGCGCGCTGCATGAGCAGGGTATCCGCCGCTACGGCTTTCACGGGCTGTCCGACNNTTTTCACGGGCTGTCCTATGAATACATCGCCCGCCGTTTGCGCGAGCTCGATCCCGTAATGGCGGAAGGGCGCGTAATCGTCGCGCATCTCGGAAACGGGGCCAGCCTGTGCGGCATCCGTGAAGGGCGCAGCGTTGATACCACGATGGGCTTCACGGCGCTGGATGGCTTGATGATGGGCACGCGCTCCGGCGCGATCGATCCCGGCGTCATCCTGCATTTCCAGACCGCGCTTGGCATGAGTGCGGCCGAAGTCGAGGACCTGCTTTACAAGCGCTCCGGTCTGCTGGGCGTGTCCGGCATTTCCAGCGACATGCGGGCGCTGGCGGCAAGCGATGCTGTTGAAGCCGAGGAAGCGATCGACCTTTTCGCTTGGCGCGCGGCGCGCGAAGCTGGCGGGTTGATGTCGAGCCTGGAAGGGCTGGACGGTCTCGTCTTTACCGCCGGCATCGGCGAAAACAATGCCGGTATCCGCACCCGGATCTGCCAGCGCCTGGCCTGGACAGGGCTTGTTCTGGATGACGCCGCCAACATCCGCGGCGAAGCGATCATCAGCGCGCCGGAAAGCGCAGTGACCGTGCGCATCATCCGCACCGATGAAGAGCGCATGATCGCGCTGCATACGATCCGCGTGCTCGGCTAGAGCAATTCCAGCAAAAGNNGAGATAGAGCATTGCTGGCGATTCTTCTTTCGCCGGAAATGCTCTAGTCCGCTCCCGCCGCTTGAGGGCAGGGCGTTGGATCAGGCCGGGGCGAGGCTGGGCTGGTGGGACGTTGCGAGCCAGCTTTCGAAGGCTACCGGCTCCATCGGGCGCCCGAACAGGTAGCCCTGCACCTCGTCACAGCCCCATGCCTTGAGCTGCTCGAAGGTTTCCGGCCGCTCCACGCCTTCGGCCACCATGTGGTAGCCGAGATCGTGACCGAGCTTGATGACGGTCGGCACCGTCACGGCTGCGTTGGGATCGGTCAGCGCCTGCGCCACCAGCGAGCGGTCGATCTTGAGCGAGGTCGCAGGCAGGGACAGGAGGTAAGCGAGGTTGCTGTAGCCGCTGCCGAAATCGTCGATCGCCACGCCCACACCAAGCTCGCGGATCTCTTTCAGCCGCTCGGACGCGACATGGCTGTTGTCGAGGTTCATGTCCTCGACCACCTCGATTTCGAGCCGGGAGGGATCGACGCCGGTGGCGTTCAGCACTTCGGCCAGCCGTGAAACGAGATCGTCCTCGAACAGGTTCTTCGAGGAAATGTTGAAGGAAACGGACAGGTCGATGCCGGCAGCCTGCCAGGCCGCGATCTGGCGCATCACATTGCGCATCACCCAGTCCGTGACTTCGTGGATCAAGCCGGTTTTTTCCACCAGCGGGAAGAACTCGGCCGGCGACACAGGACCCCAATGCGGGTGGTTCCACCGCAGCAAGGCTTCGGCCGCAATGCACTGGCGCGACGCCACATCGATGCGCGGCTGGTAAACGAGGTAAAGCTGCTTTTGCGAGCGCAGCGCTTCCGGCAGGTCGGACAGGAGGCTGTACATGCGCTTTTGCGCATCGTCACTGTCGCTGTCATAGGTCGCATAAAGTCGCTCGCTCAAGCGTGCCTCGCGCGCCGCCGAAAGCACGGTGCGAAGAACATCCGGCGAGGACATTTCCATCAAGCCGGCTGATCGAAGGCCAAAGCAGGGATTGAGCGCAGACGGCGTGCCTCGGCTGGTCACCAGCGGCTCGCGCAGATCCGCGTCCAGCTGTTTGATCAGCGTTTCGGGATCACCCTTGGCGGCATCCAGCATGAAGGCGAGGTAGGCGCCGCCGATGTGATAAACGGTGTTGTCCGGCAGATGCCGCTTCAGGATCGTCGCGGCATGGCGGACCTGCTCATTGTAGAAATCGATACCCAGTGCACCGATCACGTCATGGGCATTGCGGTTGTCGATCACGTCCACCAGCACGATCCAGCAGGTGCTGCTCGGGTCGGCCCGGATCATGTCTTGCAGGCTGAGGAGGAACTGGATGCGGTTGGGCAAACGGGTGAGAGGATCGACACGGCCGATCGCCCGGTCGCTCTTCACCTGGATCATGACGAGCGCTGCCAGGTCTTCCAGCATTCGCACCTGATAGGGGGTGAGCGTGCGCGGCTTGACGTCGAACAAGCACAGTGTGCCGACGGCGAAACCGTCATGGGTCATCAGCGGCGCGCCGGCATAGAAGCGGAGCGATGGGCCGCCGGTTACATCCTGCAAGCCGCAGAAGCGGTCATCGCCCAGCGCATTTTCCACCACCGTGGTCTTTTTCGTGGCGATCGGCACGCGGCAGAAGGATTGATCGGGCGTGTTTTCGCGCCTGTTCGTGCCCAGATGCGATTTGAACCATTGCCGCTGTCCATCCATGAAGGTGATCAGCACCACCGGCATGTCGAACATTTCCTGAGCGATCCGCGCGATGCGGTCGTAGGCTTCCTGGCTGCTGGTGTCGTCCATGACCGCGAGGTCTCGAACAACCTCCAGACGTAGCGGATCTTGCGGCGACATAGTGGTTCCCGGTTGAAAGCTGCGATGATGAAATCAACAACCGGCGCGAGCTTACCAAGCCAGCGTGAACAGGACGTTGATTGCAGCGCATCAAAGCATTGAGCATGGTGGAAGGAGAAAACGACCAAGGCGTCGTCGAGCCGACCTATAGCGCCAAGTCACAAAATGATAATGCTCCGGTCGGGAAAAAGCCGGATTGAGCTTCTAGATAGGCGGTGTTCCCGGGCCGCACTCACACAGGCGCTTCGGGAAAATTGCAAACAGTCTCGAAATGTCGTGCTTATATTAATCTTTGTGCATGAGCCGTCGGCGAGACTGTATCAGAAATAAGCGATGTGAAGAGGAGGACGTCATGGCGCCGCCCAGCAGAAGCATCCAAGACGTAGTTGATCAGTACCTTTTGTCCAGGCGTTCCAAACTGTCGGCAATTTCAACCGCCGACGCGACCCGAGCGATCAAATCCGTTCTGCCGGCCTCGTCGGCCAGCGATCGGGAAATCGAGGATCTGATTGTTGCCTCGGCCGCTCATCGCGGCATGGCGCTGCATTTCGATCTGCCCCGTACTGCAGCCTAAGCAGCACGGCGGAGGCGGGAGGATGTTCCTCCCCATCAAATTCGTATCGGGCGACGCTTAACGGCGCCGCCCGATCAGTTTGCGGATCCGGTTGCGGACCAGGCGCGCCATGTTGCGGCTTTCGCGATAAAGGTGGATCTGCTGCGCGGCCTGCCGCACATGGCGGTCCGTATCCGGCGTCAGGCCGATGATCATCGTTCCGAACTGCGCGCGTTCGCTCCAGATCCGGCTCATCACGGGATGATCGGGCACGGCGCAGGAATCGGTTGCCTGGATGTTGGGATCATCGAGATGGGTGCGCGTCACTTCCATCGCCAGCAGCGTGCCGGGCGAAAAGGCCGAATAGGTCTCGTCATAGGCCGTCTTCCAGGTGTAGGCGACGCCGTTTTCGATAAACACCAGCAGCACCGCGATCGGCTTGTCGTCGAGCGACAAAACATGGGCGCGGCAATTATCGGCTTCGGACAGGCGATAAACCGCCTCGCGCGCGAAGGCCGCACGGTAGCGGTCGGCGGCCATGGCGGAGCGCTCGCGGCCTTTCCAGCCATCCATTTCCAGCGTCAGAAAGGCTTCGGTGGCGATGCGGACATCGTCGGGCTGGCGGTGAATGGCGTAATCGAGCTTGCCCTTTTCGCCCAGCCGCCGCTTCAAGCGCTTGAACTCGCGGAAGTGGTGGGCGCTTAGCGCGCGCTTGAGATAGGCGTCGCCTTCCAGCTCGCTTTGCAGATAAGGCCGCTCAACCCGGTCGACGATGTCGAGCGGCAGGTTGCGGGTTTCGCTGACATGGCGGAACAGGCCGGCCACCGGGCCATCGAGCCGGATGTCCGGCAGAACGAAGGCCTTGGGAAAGTTCAGATGCGGCCGCGAAAGCATGGCCAGGAAGTCTTCGATGACCCCGATCGGATCGTCGCGGTCGATCAGCGGCGTGCCGAGCGGTCCGAACGGGTTGGCCCAGCTGCGCAGAACGGGCACCGCGAGCGGCACGCCGGGTCGCTCGATGGAGAAGGGCAAAAGGAAGCGCAAACGGCTGTCGTCGCCTTCGCCGTCACGCATCACCGCCAGCCTGATTTCGCGGTCTTCCAAACGCGGCATTGCCGGGGCGAGGAAGCGCGGATTGAAGAAAACGTTGGGTTCAACCGTGCGCGCGCACAGATGGTCGAGCTCATCCACGAGGTCGAAGCCGGCTGCAGCCGGATAGATCGCGAGACGGCGCAGCGGGCGCACCGGCCCCATATTTTCGATCTGCTCGCCGTGGTTGGTCAAACGCGGCGTGAAGCCTGCCAGCTGCGCGATCATCGAGCCGGAGCTGGACGTGCTGAGTTCTTCCAGGATCGGGGTCGCGGCCATCTATGAACTCCTGCCGCGTGCCGGCGTGGCCTGGTCGCCGATCACCATCACCAGCCCCAGCTTGATCCAGACAACAACCGCCAGCGCGATTGCCTCGAAGATCATTGCAGCGGAGGTGGCGACGGCTGCGCCCCAAAGCCCGATCTGTGGAATGAGAAGCGCGTTGCAGGTCAGGTTGACCGCAAGCGTCGCCGCATAAACGCCGGCGCAGATATTTTGTTGCCCGCTCATCGTGAGCAGGCTTTCCGCCGGCCCCACGCTTGCGCGCGCGATGACGCCTGCCACCAGAACGAACAAAAGCGGATAGCCCGTGGTGAATTCTGCCCCGAACAGGGAAAGCAGCGGCCAGCCGGCTGCGAGCACGAACAGGCCCATGCCAACCGACGGCCAGAAGGTCCAGGCCACGGTTTCGCGCGCAAAGGCCTTGAGGCGCCGCTCTTCACCGGCATGGATGAGCTGCGCGTAGCGCTGGGCCGCACCGGTCTTGACCGCGAAATACACGAAATGCACCAACGCCAGCGTTTTGACGGTCGCATAATAGATCGCGACATCATGCGGCTCGAGATAGAAGCCGACGACCAGCACGTCGGCGTTGGTGAGCAGGAACGTAAAGCCTTCGATCAGGAAGATCGGCAGGGACACGGCCAGCCATGTCCGCATGTCGATATGGCGCGGGCCGCGTCCTGCAACGCGATCAGCCGGGCCGGTTACGCTCAGCACCTGATACAGTGCCGTCACATAGGTCGCAGCGATCGCGGCAATCAGCGAGGTTCGCGCATCGGGCTCCCAGCCGGCAAGCAGCAGGCCGGCCATGAACACGAGCAGCAAAGTCGGGCGCACGACATAAGCGGGCGCGAGCGCGGCGACTGCCCAGGCATTGGCGCGGGCAATGCCCTGCAGCGTGTCCGACAGGGCGATCATCGGCAGCATTACGATGCCGAGCGCGAAGGGCACGATGTAATAGGGTTCGACCGAACCGGAAAAAAGGTACAAACCCAGCGCGCCGAGTGCGGCGATCGAGCTGGAAGCGACCAGCGTGAAGATGCGGCTGCCGAACAGGATGCCGCGCAGATGATCCGGTCGGTCCGTTTCGCGATATTCCGGAATGAAGCGGATCACCGCCGTGTGGAAGCCGAAGCAGGAGAGGTTGCCGAGGATCACCACGGCGACCCAGACCAGCACGAAGATGCCGTACTCGAAGGAGCCTATCCAGCGGGCCATGAAGACCTGGCTGATGAAGGCGATGGCTGCGCTTAAGATGCGGATGGCGAAGGCGATCAACGAGATGCGACCAGCCTGATCACGCGCATCACGCGGGATCAACAAGGCGTCGACCTGGTCGAGCAAGGGACGAGCCCGGCTCGCCAATCGCTCCGGCAGGAAGCGCTCGGCCGTCGTTGCCGCCGAAAAACGCACACACATACTCCGACTTCGATGGTCTCTGGCTTAGCGCGGAGTCTTTAAAAAACGGTTCGGGCTGGATTGATGGAGCGGACAGGTGGGTTGGGGGCGGGGCGGCCAGCGAGGGACCCCCACCCCTTACCCCTCCCCTCAAGGGGGAGGGGGGAGTCTGAGGCCTCGCGCTGGGTGGGACCGCAGTTAGAAGCGCCACTATGAGCACCGGATGGCATACTGAAGTTGAAACGCATCGATTCGAGCCAGGTGACAGATTCGGTAGTCAGCGCATTACGATGACGCCTCCCTCCCCCTTGAGGGGAGGGATAAAGGGTGGGGGTACCAACCTCTCCACCATCACCACGACGACAAACTTCGGTTCCGCCGCTTCCAGTCGCTCAACAAAAAACCGGCCCTTTCGAGCCGGTTCCTTATTCTTCCGTCACTGCGTCTCAGGCGAACGTACCGTGGCAGTGCTTGTATTTCTTGCCCGAACCGCAGGGGCAAAGCTCGTTGCGGCCGACCTTGCCCCAGGTGGATTGATCGTTGGGGTCGCGGTCTTCCGGGGCAACCACGCGGGTGTCTTCGCGCTCGATCAGCGCCAGGTCGCCGCCGCCCTGGTAGGTCTCGCCTTCGTTGAAGTCGTCTTCGCCGGTGGTCGCGTCGATATGCTCGCCGAACATGCGCGGGGCATCCGGCAGCGGCTCTTCTGCGGCCTGACGCACCAGTTCCACGCGCATCATCTGGCTGGTCACGACCTCACGCAGATTGGCGAGCAGAGCCTGGAACAGCTCGAAGGACTCGCTCTTATATTCGTTGAGCGGATCGCGCTGCGCATAACCGCGCAGGCCCACGGCCGAACGGAGATGGTCGAGATTGACGAGATGCTCGCGCCACAGATGGTCGAGCGTCTGCAACAGGATCGACTTCTCGACATAAGCCAGCACTTCCGGGCCGAAGCGTTCTTCGCGCGCCTTGGCGGCGGCGTCGGCTGCTTCGGTGATGCGGGCATGGATGTCGTCTTCGGCGATGCCTTCTTCGGCAGCCCATTCGACGATCGGCAGATCGAGGTTGAGCCCTTCGCGCACGGCCTCCTGCAGGCCCGCCACGTCCCACTGCTCGGCATAGGCCGTTTCGGGGATGTGCTTGGCGACCAGCGCGTCGATCACCTCTTCGCGCATTTCCTTGACGACTTCGCCGAGTTCCTCGCCGCCTTCCATCATCTCGATGCGCTGTTCGAACACGACCTTGCGCTGGTCGTTCATGACGTCATCGTATTTCAGGACGTTCTTGCGCATGTCGAAGTTGCGCGCTTCGACCTTCTTCTGCGCCTTTTCCAGAGCCTTGTTGATCCAGGGATGGATGATGGCCTCGTCTTCCTTGAGGCCAAGGCGTTGCAGCATGGAATCCATTCGGTCAGAGCCGAAGATGCGCATCAGGTCATCCTGAAGCGACAGGTAGAACTTCGAGCGGCCCGGATCGCCCTGACGACCGGAACGGCCGCGCAGCTGGTTGTCGATGCGGCGCGATTCATGGCGCTCGGTGGCCAGCACGTAAAGGCCGCCGGCAGCGATCGCGATTTCCTTCAAACGCTTGATGTCATCCTTGATCGCCTGCTCGGCCGCGTCGCGCTCGGGACCGGCTTCCATGTCGCCGAGTTCCTGCGCAATTCGCATATCAGCATTGCCGCCGAGCTGGATGTCGGTGCCGCGGCCAGCCATGTTGGTGGCGATGGTGATGGCGCCAGGCGCACCGGCCTGCGCAACGATGGTCGCTTCCTGCTCGTGGTGGCGGGCGTTGAGGACCTGGAAGCCCTTCACACCGTCCTTGCGCAGGCGCTCGGCCAGGAGTTCCGATTTCTCGATAGAGGTCGTGCCCACCAGGATCGGCTGGTTCTTTTCGCTGGCGGCGCGGATGTCGCGCACAACGGCGCGGTACTTTTCCTCGACCGTGCGGTAGACTTCGTCGTCCTCGTCCAAACGCTGGACGGGCAGGTTGGTCGGTACTTCGACGACTTCGAGATTGTAGATGTTGCCGAACTCTTCCGCTTCGGTTGAGGCCGTACCGGTCATGCCGGACAGCTTCTTGTACATGCGGAAATAGTTCTGGAAGGTGATCGAAGCCAGCGTCTGGTTCTCGGGCTGAACCTGGACGTGTTCCTTGGCTTCCAGCGCCTGGTGCAGGCCTTCCGAATAGCGGCGGCCCGGCATCATGCGGCCGGTGAATTCGTCGATGATGACGATTTCGTCGTTGCGGACGATATAGTCCTTGTCGCGCTGAAACAGGCGATGCGCCTTCAGTGCGTTGTTGACGTGGTGGACGATCGAGACATTCTCGATGTCGTAAAGCGAGTCGCCCTTCAACAGGCCGGCCGCGCTCAGCATGGTCTCGATCTTTTCCGTGCCTTCTTCGGTGAAGATCGCGGTGCGCTGCTTTTCATCGACCTCGTAATCGGCCGCTTCGAGCTGCGGCATGAAGCCGTCGACGGCGAGATAAAGGTCGGACTTGTCTTCGAGCGGGCCGGAAATGATCAGCGGCGTGCGCGCTTCGTCGACCAGGATCGAGTCCACTTCGTCGACGATGGAATAGTTATGACCGCGCTGCACCATCTGCGCGCGCTCATACTTCATGTTATCGCGCAGATAATCGAAGCCGAGCTCGTTGTTCGTGCCGTAGGTCACGTCGCAGGCGTAAGCCGCCTTGCGCTGCTCGTCCGAAAGCCCGTGCACGATGATGCCGGTGGACAGGCCGAGGAAGCTATAAAGGCGACCCATCTGTTCGGCGTCGCGGCTGGCCAGATAGTCGTTGACCGTCACGACATGCACGCCCTTGCCTTCAAGGGCGTTGAGATAGACCGGCAGGGTGGCGACCAGCGTCTTGCCTTCGCCGGTGCGCATTTCGGCGATGTCGCCTTCATGCAGAACCATGCCGCCGATCAGCTGCACGTCGAAATGACGCATGCCGAAGACGCGCTTGGACGCCTCGCGAACAGTGGCGAAAGCCGGAACCAGAATGTCGTCGAGCGAACGGCCGGCAGCGATCTGCGTTCTGAACTCGTTTGTCCGAGCCCGCAGGGCTTCATCGGACAGGCCGGACAATTCCGGCTCCAGCGCGTTGATCGCGGCTACTTTGGAACTGAATCCTTTGACGCGACGATCATTGGACGATCCGAAAATCTTGCGGGCAAAGCCGCCGAAGCTGACCATCCTGTGGTCCTTTCAATCGTAAACCGCGAAGGCGAGGCCGGGTTGCCCCGTTTCCACCCGATCCGTCTCGGCAATCATATGGAAGTGAAGCGGAATGAACGAAATGGGCGCCTGAATCCGTTCTGGACGCAAAGTTGTGCGAGAGATAAGAGGGGGCCCGAGCGATGTCAACGCTGCGCGAAGTGCACTGGTCGACCTTGAATTCCGACACATTTGATGTGGCTGAGTTCACGAAGGGCGGTTAGCGAAGCGACCGTCGCCAAAGTTTTCCTTCCTGGAGATGACTTCATGTCTTTTTCTTTCCACCGTCCGCTGGCGGCCGCGCTCCTGACCGGAGCTCTTCTTGCCAGCACCAGCTTCGGCGCGCTGGCCCAGAGTGATGCCGTTGTTGCAACGGTGAATGGTCAGCAGATCACCGAAGCACAGCTGACCCTGGCCGAAAGCGATCTCGATCCGCAGTTCGCGCAGTTGCCGCCGGAACAGAAGCGCGCCGCCGCTTTGTCGGCCCTGATTGAAATCAAGCTGCTGTCCGCCAAGGCCGAGGCCGATGGCCTGGCCGAGAAGCCCGAATTCAAGCAGCGCATGGAATTCCTGCGCCAGCGCGCGCTTCATAGCGCCGTTGTGGAACAGGACATCGCAGCCGGCGTGACCGATGATGCGATCCGCGCCCGCTACGACCAGGAAATCGCCAAGCAGCCGGCGGTCAACGAGGTTCATGCCCGCCACATTCTGGTGAAAACCAAGGAAGAAGCCGACGCGGTCATCAAGCAGCTCGACGAGGGCGGCAACTTCGAGGCGATCGCCAAGGAAAAATCGACCGACGGCGCGGCAGCGCAGGGCGGCGATCTCGGCTATTTCGGCCCGAACCAGATGGTGCCGGAATTCGAAAAGGCAGCCTTCGCGCTCGAGCCCGGCCAGTACACCAAGACGCCGGTGCAGACGCAGTTCGGCTTTCATGTCATCAAGGTGGAAGACAAGCGCGAACAGCAGCCGCCGGCTTTCGAGCAGGTGAAGGATCAGGTTCGTTCGCTGCTTCTGCGCGACAACTACCTGAAGCTGGTTCGTGATCTGCGCGGGTCGGCCGATGTGCAGATCCCCGATGCGGCCTTGAAGGCGACGGTGGATTCCATCGACAAGGCCCAGGCTGGCCAGCCCGGCGGTGACGCTGCTGGCGAGGCACCAGCAGACGCGGCTCCGGCCGGTGACGCGCCCGCAGGC
>DCDI01000008.1 GCA_002316345.1 Phyllobacteriaceae bacterium UBA1059
GCGCCGGTGCCGGCGCCGGCGCCGCGGTCACCCATTATGTCTGCGTGTTCAGCGACATCACGCGCGCCAAGGAATCGCAGGCCCAGCTCGACCACCTGGCGCACCACGATTCGCTCACCGCGCTGCCGAACCGCCTGCTGTACCAGGACCGCCTGCAGCATGCGCTGGTGCGCGCCGCGCGCGGCGGCGAGCACCTCGCGGGGCTGTTCATCGACCTCGATCGCTTCAAGAACGTCAACGACACCCTCGGCCACCACGTCGGCGACGAGCTGCTCAAGCAGGCAGCAAGCCAGCTGGCCGCCTGCCTGCGCGAAGGCGACACGCTGGCGCGCCTGGGCGGCGACGAATTCATCGTGCTGCTGGAGGATATCGACGGCGCCGCCGGCGCGGCGATCGTCGCGGCAAAATTGGTGGCGATGTTCGAGCAGCCGTTCACGGTCTCCGGCTACGAGCTGTTCGTCACCGGCAGCGTCGGCATCGCGCTGTTCCCGCAGGACGGCCAGGACATGCACCTGTTGATCCGCAATGCCGATGTCGCCATGTACCAGACCAAGGCGCGCGGGCGCAACGGCTACCAGTTCTACGCGCCGTCGATGAGCGGCGAAGGCGTCGAGCGCCTGCGCCTGGAAGCGCTGCTGCGCCGCTCGATCGAGAAGCACGAGATCTTCCTGGTCTACCAGCCGCAGGTCGAGATCGACAGCGGGCGCCTGATCGGGGTCGAGGCGCTGGTGCGCTGGCGCAGTCCCGAACTCGGACTCGTCACTCCCGACCGCTTCATCCCGCTGGCCGAGGACACCGGCTTCATCGCCCCGCTCGGGCAGTGGGTGCTGGAAGAAGCCTGCCGCCAGATGGTGGCGTGGGAGGGACAAGGGCTGGGGGTGCCGAAGATGGCGGTCAACCTGTCGGTGCGCCAGTTCGAGCGCGGCGGCATGGCGGCCAGCGTGGCATCGACGCTGAGCGCGGCCGGGCTGGCGCCGGAGCGCTTGCAGCTGGAAGTGACCGAATCGGTGATCATGAATACCGGCGACGCGCTGCAGTACATCAACGACCTGCACGCGATCGGCGTCGGCCTGGCGATCGACGACTTCGGCACCGGCTATTCGTCGCTGGCCTATCTCCAGAAATTCCCGTTCGACCGGCTCAAGATCGACCAGAGCTTCGTGCGCGGCATGGGCGAGAACCCGGAAGCGGGCGCGATCGTGCGCGCGGTGGCAGCGCTTGGCGCGAGCCTTGGCATGAAAACCACCGCCGAGGGCGTGGAAACCGAAGAACAGCTGGCCGCGATCCGCCTTGAAGGCTGCACCCATGTGCAGGGCTATTTCACGGGACGGCCGATGGCGGCAGCGGACGCGAGCGCTTTGCTTACCCAACCGCGCAGGGTTGTTGAAATCATCGAGGAGGAAGGCCTATGAGCGAGACCGAAATCCTGCACCGGCTGGTTTATTACAGCCGCAACGAGGTTGAAGGCGGGGCCGACGCGCTTGACGCGGTGATCGACCAGATTCTCGCCGTGAGCCAGCGCAACAATACACAAGCCGACGTCACCGGCGCGCTGCTTTTCAACACCGGCTGCTTCGGCCAGGTGCTGGAAGGCCCGCGCCGCGCGGTGGAAGCCACGTTCGAGCGCATCCAGCGCGATGACCGCCATTCCGACGTGACGCTGCTGGCCTTCGAGACCACGACGACGCGCGCATTCCCGAACTGGTCGATGGGCTATGTCGGCGCCAAGCCGGCCGATGCCGATCGTTTCGGCGGGATCGCGCAAACCAGCGGCTTCGACCCCTCGCGCATGACGGCCGACCGCCTTCTGGAAACGCTGCACGGGCTGGCGATGGAGGAAGAGGGTTAGAGCCTTTCCGGACGCAATTTCCGGACGCAAAACCGCTCCGCACTTTTGCTGGAATTGCTCTAGCTCTTTTGTTTAGACGCAATCCCGAACGCAAAACCGCTCCGCACTTTTGCTGGAATTGCTCTAGGCGCCCTCGCCCTTTCAGGACCTGTCAGTTGTGAACGGCGGCGCAAACGGGCAGCTTCGGTTTATCCGAAGTTTTTGCCCGAAAGATACCGTTCCATGAAACGATCCGCCTTGGGCCTCGCCCTGCTTCTTCCCGTGACGGCCGCGCAGGCGGGCGACCTCGTTGTCGAGGTTTCCGGTCTGCGCAACAATCAGGGCAGTCTGGCGCTCTGCGTCACCGCCGACCCCGCCGGCTTTCCCGGCTGCAATAAAGCGGGCACGCAGCGCGTGATCCCCGCCGCCCAGGCGCGCCAGCCCATCACCTTCCCCAACCTGCCCGCCGGCACCTATGCGGTGGCCGTGATCCACGACGAAAACGACAACGGCAAGCTCGACACCAACTTCGTTGGTATCCCTAAGGAAGGCATCGCCGTGTCGAACAACGCCGTGCCGAAGTTTTCCGCGCCGAAGTTTCGGGATGCGGGGTTTGTGGTGGGGAAACAGCGTGTGAGGCAGAGGATGCGGGTGGTTTATTGGTGAGTTAGACTTAAGTCTACTAAAGATCAACTCTCCATATCATGGTGGGGAAAGGGTCCGTTAGAGTTTCTCCTATCAAGCTCCTGATGTTCAAGTAGCGGGGGCATCATGAACATCGAAGCGTTTATCCAGCGCTGGACAGCGCGGGAGGGTGGGGCCGAGCGCGCAAACTACCAGATGTTCTTGTCAGAGCTTTGCGAGGTCATCGGCGTTGCTCGACCGGACGTTGCAGGCGCAGAGCGCAGGCACAATGACTATGTCTTTGAACGTGCCGTGCGGCGACGTGAAAGCGATCAGATTGTCTCGTCGCTGAGGATCGACCTCTACAAGAAGGGTTGCTTCATCCTCGAAGCCAAACAGTCGCGCTGGGTCGGCGGTGAAGAGAAGCCGACCGGCCGCGCCGGCGAAGAGACGGTTGTTCTCGGGCGACGCAACGCCCTGCGTGGCTGGGACGTGATGATGCAGCAGGCACGCAAGCAAGCCGAACGCTATGTCTTCCTGCTTGACGCCGACCACCCGGCTCCGCCGTTTCTTATCACCTGCGATGTTGGCCATGTTCTGGAACTCTACGCGGATTTTTCCGGCACAGGACGCGCTTACAGCCAGTTTCCAGATCGCAACCGCTTCCGCATCCACCTTGAGGATTTGCGCGACCCCAAGGTACGTGAACAACTCGCCAAGATCTGGACGGATCCAACAAGCCTAGATCCGACCCGAGAGTCAGCAAGGGTCACACGGCAAATCGCTAAGCGCCTGGCCGAGGTGAGCAAGGCGTTGGAAGCACAAGGGCATGATCCGGAAGATGTCGCCCAATTCCTAATGCGCTGCCTGTTCACGATGTTCGCGGAAGATGTCGATCTTCTGCCAAGAGGTAAGTTCACTGATCTCTTAAAGGACTGCGTGACAAGCCCCAAAGCCTTCGTCCCACTTCTTGAAGAGCTGTGGCAGAAGATGGACGAGCCTCGGGAAGGTCAACGCTTCTATTCTGCGTTTCGCGAGACAGTCAGGCACTTCAACGGCAACCTGTTTAGGGATGCCAAGGTGTTCCCGCTTGGATGCGAAGAGATTGGCGAACTGCTCGCAGCCGCCAAGCATAAATGGACAGAAGTCGATCCAGCGATCTTTGGTACGCTGCTGGAACAGGCACTGGAAACGAGCCTACGACGCAAGCTCGGGGCGCATTATACGCCGCGGGCCTATGTTCAGCGACTGGTAGAAGTCACCGTCATGGAACCGCTCCGTGCAGATTGGGAAATCGCGCTAACCCGCGCTGAAACGGCCGCGGATGAAGGCGACGAGAAAAAAGCCGCCAAAATCGTCAAGGCTTTCCATCACCAGCTTTGCACAACCCGCGTCCTCGATCCGGCCTGCGGCACCGGAAACTTTTTGTATGTCAGCCTAGAGTTGATGAAGAAGCTCGAAGGCGATGTGCTGGAGGCTTTGGCCCGGTTGGGCGTATCCGGCAATCTAGGGCTTGAGCGAGAAACGGTCGACCCGCATCAGTTTCTTGGGCTGGAGTTGAACCCGCGTGCGGCAGCGATTGCCGAACTGGTTGTGTGGATCGGGTATCTTCAGCAGCACTATCGCAACAGCACGGCCCATCCAGCCGAACCGATCTTGCGGGCCTTTAAGAATATCAACCTCGGGCGGCGCGAGCCCTTTGACGCAGTGCTGACTTGGGATAGCTATCCTGTGACGACCGTCACCGAGGAAAACGGGAAGCGTGTCGAGATCCTCCCCAATGCACGTCGGCCAGATTGGCCTGATGCCGAGTTCATCGTCGGCAATCCGCCATTCATCGGCGGCAAGGATGTGCGCTCCCGCCTGGGCTCAGGCTATGCGGAAACCTTGTGGCGGGTGCACAAGCAGATGAACGAAAGCGCGGATTTCGTCATGTATTGGTGGGNNCAGCGGAACTGCTAACACGCAAGGACACGCCGTTGAGGCGCTTTGGATTTGTGACGACTAATTCGCTCAGCCAAGTCTTTCAGCGCCGGGTCGTTGAGCGGCACTTAAATGCAAAGAAGCCGATCAGTCTAATTTTTGCAGTACCTGATCATCCTTGGACGAAAGCAACGAAAGATAGTGCGGCTGTCCGGATTGCGATGACGGTTGCCGAGCCGGGCAAGCAGGAAGGAGCGCTATACGAGGTAGTAAGAGAGACTGGGTTGGAGACAGATGAGCCGACAATTTCCTTTTTGCATCAGAAAGGCATCATCAATTCAGATCTTTCGGTTGGCATCACTCCCGTCAATGCCAGGCCACTCGCCGCGGCCGCAGGCCTAGCATCACGCGGCGTTCAACTAATGGGCAACGGCTTCATCATCTCTAAGGCGGAAGCCAAAGCTTTGGGATTGGGCCGACGGAAAGGGTTGAAAAACTACATTCGCGAGTACTGCAACGGCCGAGACTTAACGGCTAGGCCCCGAAATTCTCTTGTTATCGACCTATTTGGACTCGAGAGAAACTTGGTCCGTGAAGAGTTCCCCGAAATTTACCAACACCTAACGACACGTGTTCGCTTCGACCTTGACTCCGCGGGGAGGCCGAACACAGATAAGAGCGGTCGCAAGCTCGGTCGAGAGTGGAACAACCGAGCATCATATAAGCAGAATTGGTGGATTTTTGGGGAACCCCGCAAGGATTTTCGGCCAGCACTTAAAGAGCTTCCTCGCTATATTGCTACTGTTGAAACAGCTAAGCACCGAGTTTTTCAGTTTCTGGATGCCTCCATATTACCTGATAACCGCCTAGTGTGCTTTGCTCTTGATGATGCAGCTTTGTTGGCCATCCTATCTTCGAGAACACACAAGACTTGGGTTTCCGCAACGGAGGGGTTACTGGAAGATAGGCCAATTTACACAAAATCGCGCTACTTCGATCCCTTTCCCTTCCCAGAACTGACTACCTCCCTGAGCCTCCAACTACGTTCGTACGGCGAAGAGTTGGATACGCTGCGCAAGCGTGTGCTAGCGGAACATCCCGACTTCACGCTCACCGGCCTCTACAATGTGCTAGAAAACCTGAAAGCGGGTGGGATACTGAGTGAGAAGGAGGAGGACGTGAAAACGCGTGGGCTCGTTCTCATAATCAAGGAATTGCATGAGGAAATCGACAGGCTGACGGCGGAAGCCTACGGCTGGCCCGTTGATCTAACAGATGAGCAAATCCTCGAAAGGCTGGTGGCGCTGAACGCCGAGCGGGCGCGAGAGGAAGCGGCAAGGCATGTGCGCTGGCTGCGGCCCGATTACCAGATCCCGCGCTTTGCCAAAGATGTTGTTGCCAAGAGTGGTGATCTGGAACTAGCGAGCAACGTCGTTGCTGTGGATGCAGGCAAGCCAGCTTTCCCGAAAGATCGAGAAGATCGCGCCGTCGCTGTTCTGCGCTTGTTGGAAGGCAAGCATGTTCCTATGGATCCAGCGGCAATCGCGCGGCAGTTCAAGAGCGGAGGCAAGCGGATCGAGCCGCATGTAACGCGGGCGCTGATGACGCTGGAACGCTTTGGGCGCGTCGTTAAGCTCAGCGAAGACGTATATGCAAGCTATCAAGGCGCGTTGGAACGCGAAGCAGCGTAGAAGCGGACGACTTGGCGGGACAGCGCCCCCCTCTGCCCTGCCGGGCGTTCGTCGCTTGAAAAGCCAAATCGTTGGCTTTTCATCTGCTATGCAGATCGTTCCTTACCCCCCTCAGGTGGGGAGATAATGCTCTCCGCCGCCCCGCCCTCACTGCACCGCTGCCGTTTCCGTCGCATCCGCCGTCTTGTCGATCGTCACCACCACCGACATGCCCGGCGCGAGGTTTTCGGTGAGGGGCTGGTCGGGGTCGAGGGCGATGCGGACGGGGAGGCGTTGGNNCGGAGCCCGTCGCCGGCGCGAAGCGCTCGATGCGGCCGGTGAGCGGGGCGTGGTGGAGGGCATCCACCGTCATGCGCACGGTCTGGCCGAGCTTCATGCCGGCAAGCTGGGTTTCCTTGAAGTTGGCGACGACCCATTTGCGCGCGGGCACGACCGCAACGAGCTGGGTGCCGGCCGAAACATACTGGCCGAGCCGCGCGCCGACTTCGCCGAGACGGCCGTCTTCGGGCGCGGTGATG
>DCDI01000227.1:0-1576 GCA_002316345.1 Phyllobacteriaceae bacterium UBA1059
GCCTTTTACCTGAAAACGCACAAGCCCCGCTCCAAGGTCGTGGTGCTCGATGCGAACCCCGTCATCACCTCGAAACGCGCGCTGTTCGAACGCGCCTGGCGCGATTTGTATCCGGGCATGATCGACTACGTGTCGGGCAGCGAACCGAGGGAGGTCGACGTGGCGACGAAGACCGTCAGGACCGCCTTCGATACGGTGAAGTCGGATGTGCTGAACGTCATTCCACCCCAGCGGGCGGGCAGGATCGCGCAGGAGTGCGGCCTGGCCAACGTCGAGCGGCGCTGGTGCGAAGTCGACTTCCTCACGTATGCATCGAAGGTCTTGCCGCGCGCGCATGTCATCGGCGATGCCATCGACGCCGGCCTGCCCAAGTCGGCGCACATGGCCAATGCCCAGGCCAAGGTCTGCGCGCGCGCCATCGTGGATCTGATGCTGGGGCAGGCGCTTGATCCGGCGCCGGCCTTTGCCAATACCTGCTACAGCTACGTCGACGACCGGCAGGCGATGCACATCTCGACCCTGTACCGCTACGACCCGGCCACCGGCAGCATGCGGGCCGAGGGCAGCGGCATCCTGTCGAACCATCCGTCCGCGGAGGAGGGCAGGGACGCCGATGCATGGGCGCGGCAGATCTGGGGCGATGTGCTGGGCTAGCGGACGGCAAGCTGCAGCGACGCACGCCGCGACGCAGGCCGGCATCCAGGAATACACCCTTCATCGATTTGCATGATAGCCGCATTCAATGATCAGCTTCCCATGGCCGATTTTAGTCAGACTAGGCACTCTTGTTCTTCATTCGATGCAATCGAAACATGCTGTCCGCTTCCCTCGACGGGGGAGCCAGGCAGCGCTACAAGGAAAGCTTCATGACTACATCGCTCCAACACATCGGCTTTCTCGGCTTCGACGTGTTCGGCACCGTCGTCGACTGGCGGTCGGGGGTGGCGCGTGCCGCCCGGCCCTTCCTCGAACGCTACGACATCGACGTCGATCCGTTCGACTTTGCCGACGAATGGCGATCGCTGTACCAGCCTGCGATGCAGGCCGTCCGCTCAGGCGAGCGGCCGTGGGTGCGGCTGGATGTGCTGCAACGGGAAAATCTTGAAACCGTCCTGGCGCGGCACGGTGCGGATTTTGGTGCGATTGCAGGTGCCGATCTGGCCGACCTCAATCGCGCCTGGGAGCGGCTCGATCCATGGCCCGATGCGGTCGAAGGTCTTACCCGGCTGAAGCAGCGCTTCCCGATCGGCGCCCTGTCGAACAGCCATATCGCGGGCATGTTGCACCTGTCGCGCTTTGGCGGACTCCCTTGGGACGCCATTCTCGGCGCCGAGATCGCCAGGAGCTACAAGCCGCAACCCCAGGCCTACCTGAAGTCGGCGGAAGCGGTCGGACTGCCGCCGCACGAGGTGGCGCTCGTCGCCGCCCACAACGACGACCTGCAAGCAGCGCGCGCCTGCGGCTTCAGGACCGTGTTCGTGCGTCGGCCCCAGGAACACGGCCCGAAGCAAAGCACCGACCTGGCACCGGAACACGACTGGGATGTGGTCGCCGACAGTCTCATCGAATTGGCGAC
>DCDI01000227.1:1674-3527 GCA_002316345.1 Phyllobacteriaceae bacterium UBA1059
TCACCGGCGCCTCCAGCGGCATCGGCTATGAACTGGCCCGGCTCTTTGCTGCCGACGGCTATGACCTGGTCATCACCGCGACCAATGGCGAACTGCTCGAACGCACCGCCGAAGCCGTCCGCGCCACCGGTGCCGGCGCCGAGATCGTCGTTGCCGACCTGACGAAGTTCGATGGCGTCGAGTCGCTGTACGCTGCGGTTACCGCTCTTGGCCGGCCGCTGGCCGCGGTAGCCCTGAATGCGGGTGTTGGCCTGGGCGGCTACTTCATCGGCGGCACCGACCTGGAAGCGGAGCTGAACATGATCCAGTTGAACATCGTCTCCCAGGTGCACCTCACGAAACGCATCCTGCCGGACATGGTGGCGCAAGGTTCCGGCAAGCTGCTGTACACGGCGTCGATTTCGGGCACCATGCCGACACCGTACGAGTCCGTGTATGGCGGCACCAAGGCCTTTTTGATTTCGTTTGCGGAAGCGGTGAAGTCGGAGATCAAGGACAGCGGCGTGACGATCACCTTGCTGTTGCCGGGCCAGGTCGACACGCCGTTCTGGCACCGCGCCGGCATGGATACCAACAAGCTCGGCATGGGCGAGAAGGCGGCCCCGAGCAAGGTGGCGGCAGAGGGTTATGAGGCCATGAAGGCCGGGAAGGACCGGGTTGTTGCCGGCATGACGAGCAGCAAGGTGATTGGGAACATCGTCAATAACCTGGCGCCGGATACGGTGAAGGCTGATTTGCATGCTGCGGATGCCGAGCCGGGATCGGGGTTGAAAGACTAGTGGTTGCTGGCCGCGAAGCGGACCTCATGGGCGAAGGACTGGCTATCTTCGTATGGAGCAACTGAAAGTTTTCAAATGAAAATATTGAACCTGGGTGCCTTGTATGTAATGACCCTTGCTGCAGGTGGCATTCCAGGCTCAACATATGCAACAGAAAAACAACTGACCGTTAGCGGAAAGAATTTGACGCTGGCAGCTCCGCCCACATGTGCATCAGCGCAGCCGTCCCGTAAGGAATTGGCCAAATATTTGGTCCAGTACGATCCGTCCGGCGAACCAAATGAAGACATTACGGACGAGACACCGTGGACGCATGAAGAGATAGAGACAGCAAGACGCGCTCTTGTTTTACATGGGTTCCAGTATCCGAATGGTCAGGTTAGCGTTATTACCTGGACCGATTTTGATGGCGACGGTGTCTGTGACTTTTCTGCCTCCGCTGGTATCGGTGGCGCAAAATCGATTGATCGACATTTCCTGTTCCGTGGCTTGCCAGGAGGAGGTTTTCGACTTGTCGATTCTGATTACTCTTACAAGAGCACCAGCGTTACGATATTGCCTCATATCCCGATCAGGGTGGCGGGAGAAACGCTCCCGCTCTTGGTCAAGGAAGACAACATTCTCCAATGGCAGGCTGAGCGCAAGCGATTCGTTACATGCGACATGATACAGTCCGGTCCGGAGGCACTGAAACTGCGCGCTGCGTTTTCGCTACTGGCCCAGTTGTGCACCAATCCGCGCGGAATGTTTGATTGGGCTGCAGATCAGCTGCCGCACAAGAACGAATTACCTCACTGGACGCCCGCAGCTTGAGCACCTGCGGAACAATGATTACACGGATCAACATGGTGTAAGCCAAATAGCCGGGGCCAATACTGACATTTGAACACGAGTTTTGCGCTGTTTTGTAGGCCCGCCTTCCTGCCTGCCGAGACGAGGGCGCACTCTGCTCCCTCGCCGGCTTCTTGCGTATGAGAGCTGAAACCGTGTTCGAACGTCAGACCTGAAATGATCCCAGTTGTCTGGTGTGTTACACCACCGACCCCAGCTTAAAGATCGGCAAATACATCGCCA
>DCDI01000227.1:3824-4492 GCA_002316345.1 Phyllobacteriaceae bacterium UBA1059
GCCGAAGATCGGCAGGCGCAGCAGAAGGCGGTCCATCCCCTGCTGCATCTTGAGCGAGCGGCGCCAGGACTGGAAGAAGAAGTAGAGCGAGGCGAAGATCGAGCCGAAGATCGCCCACCACCACTGCACGAAGAATTCCGAGATGCTCATCACGACCAGGGTCGGCGTGGGCAGGTCGGCGCCGAAGCTGGAGAACACGGATTTAAAGGCCGGCACCACCCAGATCATGATGATCGCGGTGACGATGAAGGCCACCCCCAGGATCGCGATCGGGTAGGTGAGGGCGGACTTGATCTTGGCCTTGATCGCCAGCGTCTTTTCCTTGTACACGGCGAGGCGGTGCAGCAGCTCTTCCAGGATACCGGCCTGTTCGCCGGCGCCCACCAGGTTGCAGAACAGCGGGTCGAAGTAGCGCGGGTACTTGCGGAAGGCGTTGTTCAGGCTGGTGCCGGTCTCGATGTCGGCGCGCAGGTCGAGGATCAGTTTCGACATCGACGGATTCGCATGGCCCTTGCCGACGATGTCGAAGGACTGCAGTAGCGGCACGCCGGCCTTCATCATGGTGGCCAGCTGGCGCGTGAACATGGTCAGGTCCTTGTCGGTGATCTTCCGGCCGGAGCGGTAGATCTTCTTCTTGACCTTGGTGACCATGATGCCCTGGCGGCGCA
>DCDI01000191.1 GCA_002316345.1 Phyllobacteriaceae bacterium UBA1059
CCGGAACCTACCTCCTCCCAGGAACCGGTCACCCATACGACGCCCGCCGGATCTCCTCCCCCGGCGGGCGTTGTCGTATGCGGAGGATCCTCATCGCATCTTGATCCCTCCCGGCCTGCATTTGATTGCACGGCACACGGCAAGAGCGTATTTGGACCCCATGACATCAAATCCCATTCATATCATCGGCGGCGGTCTCGCCGGCTCCGAAGCAGCCTGGCAGATCGCCTCCGCCGGCATTCCCGTTAAGCTGCACGAAATGCGGCCCGTCCGCGGCACCGAAGCCCACAAGACAGACGGCCTTGCCGAACTCGTTTGTTCGAATTCCTTCCGTTCCGACGATGCGCAAGCCAATGCCGTCGGTCTGCTACATGCCGAGATGCGGCTCGCCGACTCGCTGATCATGGCGTGCGCCGACGCTAACCAGGTTCCCGCCGGCAGTGCGCTGGCAGTGGATCGCGAGGGCTTCTCGCAGGCAGTCACCGCCAAGCTCGAAGCCCATCCGCTAATTACCATCGAACGCGAGGAAGTCGCTGGTTTGCCGCCTGAAGCATGGAATCAGGTCATCATCGCGACCGGCCCGCTGACCGCACCAAACCTTGCCAGCGCCATCCAGGCTCAAACCGGCGCCGACGCACTGGCCTTCTTCGACGCCATTGCGCCCATCGTCCATTTCGACACGATCGACATGAATAAGGCCTGGTTCCAATCGCGTTACGACAAGGTCGGTCCGGGCGGCACGGGCAAGGACTATATCAATTGCCCCATGGACAAGGACCAGTATTACGCCTTCGTTCAGGCGTTGATCGATGGCGGCAAGACCGAGTTCAAGGAATGGGAAGGCACGCCCTATTTCGACGGCTGTTTGCCGATCGAGGTGATGGCGGAACGCGGCGTCGAGACGCCGCGCCATGGGCCGATGAAGCCGATGGGCCTGACCAATGCCCATAATCCCCAGACCAAGGCCTATGCAGTCGTGCAGCTCCGGCAGGACAATGCGCTCGGCACGCTCTACAACATGGTCGGCTTCCAGACGAAGCTGAAGCATGCCGAGCAGGTCCGCATCTTCCGCATGATTCCGGGTCTAGAGAATGCCGACTTCGCGCGCCTCGGCGGTCTGCACCGCAACACCTACCTCAACTCCCCGACCTTGCTCGATCATTCCCTTCAGTTAAAGTCGCGGCCGGGCCTCCGTTTCGCCGGCCAGATCACCGGCTGCGAAGGCTATGTGGAGAGTTCAGCGATTGGTCTGCTCGCCGGCCGCTTTGCGGCGGCCGAACGGAACGGCACTCCCGTTTCGGTGCCGCCTTACACGACGGCTTTCGGCGCGCTGCTCGGCCACATCACCGGCGGCCACATCGTGTCGGACGATGAGCCCGGCAAACGCTCCTTCCAGCCGATGAACGTCAATTTCGGCTTGTTCCCACCGGTCGAAGCACCAAAGACGGCCGGCAAGCGTTTGCGTGGCAAGGACAAGATCGTCGCCAAGCGCCATGCGATCACCTCGCGTGCCATCGCCGATTGCCGCGAATGGCTGGGCCTTCCGGCACTGCCGGTTGTGGAAGAGGTTGCCGAAGCAGCTGAGTAGCAACAGCTACCAGCCGCGCGCCGCACTCCGCATCAAGATCCACTGACGGCGAAGATCAGACAGCGGACGAGCTTCATCGAAAGGTTTTTCCGCTTTGACTTTGCCGAGATGCGCCGGCGTCAAGGCAACGGAAAGCATAGCCGGCCGCAAGGATGCCGGCAAGACCGACGCCGCCGCAGCAAACTTACCGTAATGCTCCCGTGCCAACGCCGCCATCATGTCGACTGCGGATGCCACAACGACCGGGTTGTCACCGGCAAGAAAGCTCTCGGGCGTCAAACCGGCAGCCTTGAGCAGATCGAGCGGGACGCTGCATTTGCCGCGTGCACGGTGAAGCGGCATCAAGCGGATCAGCCCGGCAATCCCCATGGCACATCCGCCATGGCCCGCTGCCTCGGCCGCAAGGCGCGCTGCCGCCGGATCAAGCACCAGGCTTGCAAGCTGGATCATTGCCGACGCCGTCTGCCCGCAATAGGCTTCCAGTTCCGTGCGGTCCTGAAAGGGATCGGCATAGAGATCGCCGATGCGCGCATCGAGATAGGCCTCGAAGGCCGAATGCGGCAGTTTAAATTCGTTGATGGTGGCCAGCAGCGCATTGGCGAGCGGAACGCCCTCGCCGCTATAATCGCCCCCGGTCAGAACATCACGCCACCATTGCAAGCGGATCTCGCCGGGCAATGCCTCACGCACCCGCGCGGTGATCTCGGCCACTTCCGCATTGAAGGCGTAAAGCGCGAAAAGATGCGGCCGCCTTTCTTCCGGAGCGTAGAGAACGCTCAGATAGCGATCACGGTCGGACTGCGCGACATGCTCGCGGCAGATGTCGGCGTCAGCGGAGTCCATCACTCCACGCTGAACAGAGCCGCAGCGACTGCACGATCTTCCGCAAGGAGCACGTTGTAGGTCCGAACTGCCGCACCCGTCGACATCGGATCGGACGAGATGCCGAGTTCGCGGAACCGCGTCTTCAGGCTCTTGGGCAGCGGCTGCAACGACAAGCCGGTGCCCACAAGCAGAACTTCAACGCTCTTCGCCTCATCCAGAAGACGCTCGAAGTCCCCCTCTGTCAAAGCCGTCCGATCGGCCGGCTCCCAACCATATATACCGGATGGCAGGCACAGGATCGAACCGCGATGCGACATATCCGCAAAGCGGAAGCCGCCGTCGCCATAGGCTTCGATCGGCGCCCGCCCGGGGAAATGCGCCTGGCGTATTTCCAGCCCCCTCGCCATCAGCTTGGCCTCAAGACTTTGCGGCCGGAGCCCCGGCGGGAAGAGCCGTCTTTGTGTCGGCTTCCTTGTCGAACATGTTGGGCCGCAGCTTGAACAGGATCAGCAGCGGACCAGCGATGAACAGCGAGGAATAGGTGCCGACGAAGACGCCGATGATGATGGCGAACACGAAGGACGAGATCACCTCCCCGCCAAAGAAATAGAGCGACGTCAAGGCAAGCAGCGTTGTGAGCCCCGTCAGCACGGTTCGCGACAGCGTCTGGTTCAGCGCGATGTCGATCACCTGGTCGATCGGCATCTTCTTGTAGCGCCGCAGCATTTCGCGAATACGGTCGTAGATCACCACCGTATCGTTGATCGAATAGCCGATCACCGTCAGGATCGCCGCAATGCTCGACAGGTTGAACTCCAGCCCGAAGAACACATACACGCCGACGATCACGATGACGTCGTGGATCGTGGAGATCACCGCGCCGACGCCGAACTGCCATTCGAAGCGGAACCAGATATAGATCAGCAGCGCCAGCATCGACAAAACGATGCCCATCGTTCCCGTCCAGGCAAGCTCGCCGGACACAGTCGGTCCGACGACCTCGACGCGGCGGAAGTCATAGTCTTCGCTGAGTTCACCCTGCACCTTGGCGACAACCGACTGCTCGGCATTGTCGCCAGCCTGCTGCGTGCCGACGCGCACGATCATCGCGCCTTCGTTGCCGAACTCCTGAACCTGAACTTCGCCCATGTTCAGCTCACTCAACCGCGCGCGAACATCCGCCGCATCAGCCGACTTGTCCTTGGCCTGAAGCTCGATCAGCGAGCCGCCGAGGAAGTCGATGCCATAGTTGAACGGCGTGACCGCAACCATGCCGATCACGACCAGCGAGATCAGGCCGGAAAGCGCAAAGCCGACATTGCGGTAACGCATGAAGGGGATTGAGGGGTTCAACGGCAGGTAATGAACGAGACCCGCCGGATATTCCTTCGGCCGCGAGCGACGCACCCACAGCGCCACCAGCCAACGCGTCAGCGTAAAGGCGGTGAACACGGTGGTGATGATACCGATGCCCAGCGTCACGGCGAAGCCGCGAACAGGACCGGTGCCCATATAGAACAGGATCGCCGCCACGATGAAGGTCGTGACATTGGCGTCCACCACGGTCGCAAGCGCCTGCTTGAAACCCTGGTCGAAGGACTGAACCAGAGATTTCCCTTGCGCGCGCTCTTCTCGGACGCGCTCGAAGATGATGACGTTGGAGTCCACCGCCATGCCCATGGTGAGCACGATACCGGCGATACCCGGAAGCGTCAGCGTGGCGCCCAGCAGCGTCAACAGGGCCACGATCAGCGCAACGTTTGCGGCCAGCGCGATGTTGGCGATCACGCCGAGCTTGCCGTAAACCAGCAGCATGCAGACAACCACCAGCACGGCGCCGACGGCCGAAGCCAGCTTGCCGGCATTGATGGAGTCTTCACCGAGGCTCGGACCAACCGTGCGCTCTTCAACGATCGTCAGATCGGCCGGCAATGCACCGGCGCGCAGAAGAACGGCCAGATCGCTGGCGCTCTGTGCATTGAAGTTGCCCGAAATCTGGCCCTGACCGCCAAGAATCGGCTCGCGGATCTGCGGCGCGGAAACAACCTGGTTGTCGAGAATGATGGCAAACAGCTTGCCCACGTTCTGCTGCGTCGCCTGACCGAAGCGCTGTGCGCCCTGGTTGTCGAAGCGGAACGACACGGTCCACTGGTTGCTGCGCTGATCGAGCGACGGCTGCGCGTCCGTGAGGTTTTCGCCCGACACGATGACACGGTTCTCGATGAGATACGGTACGGGTGGATCATCGGTCGAATACATCACCGTTGATCCAGCCGGCGGACGGCCGCTGACGGCTTCCTGCACCGGCACGGTCTGATCCACCATCTGGAAGGTCAGCTTCGCTGTCTGGCCGAGAATATCCTTCAGACGCTGCGGATCCTGCAGACCAGGCACCTGAACCAGAATGCGGTCGGTGCCCTGGCGCTGGATGATCGGCTCGGTGGTGCCGAGCTCGTTAACGCGGCGGCCGATCACTTCAACCGACTGCTGAACGGCGGAGCTGGTACGATAAGTGATGCCCGCATCCGTCAACGTCAAACGGAACAGTCCCTGCTCCGGCTCGTCCAGAGCCAGTTCCGACACGCTGCCGGCACTGAACAGGCTGGTGGAGATCGGCGCGGTCAGGCCTTCGAGTGCTGTGCGCGCCGCATCGATCTGCTGCGAGTCGCGCACGCGGACCTGCACTGCGCGATTGGTCCCCGAAAGGCCGGAATAGCCGATCTTGGCATCCCGCAGGGTGTTGCGGATCGAATCGCGCGTCGCTTCAAGACGATCGTTGATCAGGTCCTGCTGGCTGACCTGCAACAGGATGTGCGAGCCACCCTGCAGATCGAGGCCGAGCGTCATCGCGCGCTTCGGCAACCAGCTCGGCAGCGAGTCGATCACCTGCTGAGACAACATGTTCGGAATTGAGACCACAACGCCCAAGGCTACGACTAGCCAGATCGCGAAGGTCTTCCAGCGGGAAAAATAAAGCATGTTGCCTCTATCGGCGCAAAGTCGTTACGGCGGGCATGCCGCCGCGAATGCGGTTATTTCTTGGCGTTCTGGTTGGCGACTGGTTCGCCCTTCACGCGCACATCGGCGATCGTGGAGCGCAGCGCCGTCACCTTGAGGCCGTTGCCGAGATCGACTTCGAGTTCGTTGTCGTCGATCACCTTGACGACCTTGCCGATCAGACCGCCGCCGGTGACGACGGTATCACCGCGCCGCACATTCGACAGCATGTCGCCACGCTTCTTCAGCTGGGCGCGCTGCGGACGGATGATCAGGAAGTACATGATGACGAAGATCAGGATGAACGGTAGGACGCTCATCAGGATTTCGGGTGTCCCGCCGGTTACGGATTGGGCATAGGCCGGTGTGACGAACATGCTGCGAATCTCCAGACAAAGCGATAGGCGGCAGGCCCGAGGCCTCCCGAAAGTGCGCGGACTATAGTCGCCCGCCGCGTAGAAGCAACCGCCTCACCCGCCCACTCCCGTGCTTTTCGCATGCCGTACCGCGTGGTACACCTCGACACTAATCCCTGTCCGCAAGAGAGTTACGAGTGNNAAATATGAACGGAGCAGACCTTCAAGCGCTGAGTTCCAAGCTGGATCGTCTCATCGCAGCGATTGAACGGCTGGGGCCCCAACCCGCCCTCGCCCCCGACTTCTCCCAGGCCGATTGCTATGTGTGGTCGGCTGAGAAAACCGCGCTGGACCCCGTTCCGAACGTCAATCGTGTTGATATCGGCCTGATCAAGGGCGTCGATCATGTGCGCGATATCTTGGTCGATAACACGGAACGCTTCGCCCGCGGCCTGCCGGCCAACAACGTGCTGCTTTGGGGCGCGCGCGGCATGGGTAAATCGTCACTCGTGAAGGCTGCTCACGCCGCGATCAATCATGCGTCAGATCGCCCTTTGAAGCTGATCGAGATCCACCGCGAGGACATCGACACGCTGCCCAAGCTGCTCGGCATGCTGAAAAGCTCGGACGACCGCTTCATCCTGTTTTGCGATGACCTCTCCTTCGATCATGACGACACCTCCTACAAGTCGCTGAAGGCCGCGCTTGAAGGCGGGGTCGAGGGTCGGCCGGAAAACGTCATCTTCTATGCGACCTCGAACCGTCGCCACCTCCTGCCGCGCGACATGATCGACAATGAGCGCTCCACAGCCATCAATCCCGGCGAAGCGGTCGAGGAAAAGGTCTCGCTATCAGACCGCTTCGGCCTCTGGCTCGGCTTCCACAAATGCAGCCAGGACGATTACCTAGCGATGGTCAAAGGCTATGCGGAACACTACCGCCTTAGCATCGACGCCGATCGCCTGATTGCCGAGGCGCTGGAATGGGCCACCACGCGCGGCAGTCGCTCCGGCCGCGTTGCCTGGCAGTTCGTGCAGGATCTTGCCGGACGGCTGGGTCAGCCACTGAAAGGCTGAAACGAAAAAGCCCGCCACGCGTGAAAGCGGGCGGGCATTTCGGGGAGCCGGACTGGAGAAAACGGCTCCCGGTCGTGGATCACTAAAGCGCTATCCGGGAAGGCCTATTCCAGGAAGGTCGAAGGATCGACCGGCGAAGAATTCTTGCGCACCTCGAAATGGAGCTTCGGGCTCTCGGTGGAACCGCTCATCCCCGACAGCGCCAGTTCCTGACCGCGCTTCACGGTCTGGCCGCGCTGAACCTTCAGCGAGCTGGCATGGCCGTACACCGTGACCAGACCATTCTCGTGGCGCACCAGAACGGTGTTGCCGAATTCCTTGAGGCCGTCGCCGGCATAAATCACGACGCCATTCTCGGCAGCCTTCACCGGCGTGCCTTCCGGCACGGCGATGTCGATGCCGTCGCCAGCCTTGCCGCCGCCCTTGCCGTAGTTCGAAATGACCTTGCCGCGCACCGGCCAGCGCATCTTGCCGATACCGGTGCCGCCTGGTGCTTCCGCGTCCGAATCTTCCACGATCGCGCGCGCCGTCTGCTTAGGCGGCGTATAGGATGCCTGTTG
>DCDI01000036.1:0-3678 GCA_002316345.1 Phyllobacteriaceae bacterium UBA1059
CTGCACCGTTGCCGCCACCACCGCTTGCACTACCACTGCCTGCACTGCCAGTCATGCCATTGCCGCCATTGGCACCGGCCGTACCACCGACACCGCCATTGGCCAGGCTGCCTGCCAGCCCACCGGCCCCGATGCCGCCCAGCGCAATACCGCCGAGCGCATTGCCGCCAGCAGCGCCTGTACCACCCAAGGCCTTGGCGAAGCTGCCACCAGAACCGCCTGCACCACCACCGCTGATGCCGTCACCCGCATAGGCTTCGCCGCCTTCGGCGGTGAAATCCTGGGTGAACGTGCCGTTGTTGATCGCGTTGGCGGTAAGCGTATCGTTGTCGTTGATGTTGGCGACCTGATTGATCAGGGTGCCGACGGAATAATCACCGTCCATCCCGTTCAACGCATTGTCGAAGGTGGTGTTGAACACTGAGTCGATCGAGGCATTGCCGTCGAGGTCGAGGTCGATCGAGTCGTTGTCCGATGGCTCCCAGCCTTCCATGTTGAGGCCGACACCAACACCGACGTTCACATGGGTGTCAGTGGTCGTCGAAGTGTGGTTTTCGTTGGTGTTGAGGTTACCGTTTGCATTCAGGCTACCATTGGCATTCAGATTGCCATTGCCGTTGCCGTTAAGATTGCCGTTGCCATTCTCATTACCGTTGTAGGACTCGCTGTACTGAGACTGACCCTGGCCTTGGCCCTGGTTCTCGTATTGACCCTGACCCTGGTGTTCATGCTGGCTCTGATCCTGGTCCTGATCCTGGCTGGAAGGATCGAAATTCCAAGGAAAGCTCTGCGTCTTAGCGTTCATCTTCAAAATCCTAAAAGAGGCCGCGGACCCGGAACGCCATTCATCTCATAGGGCGCTTTGCGGGGTTAAGCGGCGTGTTCATTTTCGCTGCTGCTTCAATCTCCGGACACACTCGATCGAGGGGACGAACGACCGCAGACCCGGCATGCGTTGCTTGATGAGATCCTCCTCAAAGGAGAGCGCGTGTCAGCGAGCGCTCGCCCATTGGGACAAGCCGCAACCTGAGGTTCTTTGGATGGGTCCGGCACTCTCCAAACCGGAACGAGATCACACTGCCTGCCCTTTATTGAAGTAAAAATACCTCAATTGGAGCTAGATCGACAGTAAGACGCAAGGCTACTTTGTTAGCTCAGCATAATATTCAAAATTAAGCCGGCGACACATGGTCTCTCAAGCTTACGACAGGTTCGCTGACCATTATTGCATGTGCGCACAACACGGAACGCTGCAGCTTTGAACAAGCAATTTAGCATCAACTTATGGAAATCGCTGGTGTTTTGGGCGCCTAGCACAACGAGTGCTGCCGAGCCACAAAAACTAAATCGTTCCGGCTATATCCAGGTTACAAGAAGAGAGATACATTTATTCCAGACTATCAAAGTTAAACGATTATTAAACATTGTTGGAACGCCCGCAGAAGGAATTGCCTAAGGAGTAGGGGAACGCAGTATCGCGTATTGGGGGAGTGCCTATGTCTGAAGTAATGCAATCCTACGCTAAAGCCGAGCGAGACGGGTTCGGCCGGCCTGTCCGGAAGCGCGACACCTTCCTGTTTGTCACGGCAAAGCCTGTCCTGTCGGAATGTCTGATCCAGGCCATCGAAACGGAATTTGTCGATGTGGCAGCAGTCCAGGTGCCGGATCTGGCTGCAGCCTGCGAGGGATCCAAGGGGAACGTTTCACTGATCTTCGTCGATCTTGCTTTGTTCGAACAGCTCGAAAACTGGGTCCCCGAGCTGATGAACGCGCATCCGAGCGCGCTGATCGCAATGGTACAGACCGACGCCCGTCGCTCCGTACCGATCGACGAGATCCTCCGATCCAACGTTGTTTGCGGCGTGTTGCCGATGCACCTGAAGCTCGATATCTGGCTCTCGGTGATCCGGCTGCTGCTGATCGGCGGCGAGTATATCCCGACCGCCATGTTCCGTCCGCTCGCCTCTGAAAAGATCGTCGCGCAGCAGCCAGCCAAGGCTCCCGCTCCGCCTGGGCATTTCGATCCGCGCGAGTTGAGCGGCCTGACGGAGCGCGAATTGCAGATCCTGGAACTCGTCGCGCGGGGTTTGCAGAACAAGGTGATCGCGGCCAGCCTGCAGTTGTCCGAACACACGGTGAAGATCCACCTGCACAACATCATCACCAAGCTCGGCACATCGAACCGCACACAGGCCGCGGCCATCTTCCACCGCAGCCGTGGAGGAGAAGCCGACGGAGCCTCCGCCCTCACCCTCCTGCCCGGACGGTGACGTCGTGTTGTTCAAGGATGTTCTCCAGCTCGTCGGCCACCTGAACTACACGTGGACCAACACGGAAAGCCTCCTGATCTACCTGATCGCCGGCCTTGCAAAAACCGACAAGGAAACCGCGATCATCATCTTCCTGACCCTGAACACCACGAAAGCCCGCATCGAGCTCGTGGAACGTCTAGCGAAGATGTCGAAAACCACATCGGAAGACCGTAAAGCCGTGCTCGAACTGACGAGCCGGTTGAGCCGTCAGGCGCGGCTGCGCAACAAATACACGCATTGCATCTATTCGTTCGACCAGACCGGCACGCGGGCCAGCACGCAATTGATGCGCGTGGTGGAAAGCAAGGATGCTGTGCGCTACGGCAAGGTCGAGGCGCTGGACGATCCCGAAATGATGCGCATTTCAGCCTCGATCGCGGCGATCCAGGGCATCAACAAGGACATCTGGACGCTGGTGGAAGCCAAGAACTTTCCGCATTGAAGCGTTCTGTCCGCCGGTAAAACGGCTAGCTGTCGATGCGTGTCCATTCGGAACCGCCGCCGGCGTTGGGCTTCTGGCGCGCGAAATATTTGTAGGGCGTGCGTGACCAAGGCTTGATGGCATCCGTCATGTTGTCGAGCACCAGATCGCCCTTCGACGTGCGAACGGTGAGAACGGCATGACCGGCACCATTCAGAGTGCCGACCGTGAGAAGCAAAGTCGAAGCGGGCCATCCGCGCTTCAGAAGCTCGGCCTTCTTCATGATCGCGAGATCCTCGCAATCACCGCCGGCATCCGCGGTCGGCATGCCCCATTGGTCGCCGCTGAGACCCGGTTTGTCATCGCGCTGCTTGAAGCCGCGATTGACGGATGTGTTGACGGCCTTCAACTCGGCCATGCGCGCGGGCGTCATGGTCATGGCATCGGACGCGCCATTGGTTGAACACAAGCGCGGCTGCTCGTCACAGAAGGGGTAGAAGCCAGGAGGTGCAAAGGCGAAGCCGAGCGGCTTCATTGTCGAGGGTGCACCAATACTACTCGTGGTTTCCGAACAAGCGGCACAACCCAGGAGCACGGCAAGAACGATCACGCAGCGAATCATGACTATCTCCGGCGTCAATCGCATAGGCTAAAATGCGCCGGTGAGGCAAATATAAAGAATCCCGCTTGCGGACAGATCAGGATTACACTAGCGTTTACAGATTGTTACCAATGACGGTGACATCCATCATACGCCAAAGAGGGGACGGGCGCATCTTTCCTTAGGAGGAAGAGCATGTACTCGTTCGCAAAAAACGCGGGCAGCCTTGGTGCTGCCCTGCTGATCTCAACGGCTTCTCTCGTCTTTTCAAGCTCCACGGCGATCTCGCAATCGGCAAGGCAGAACGTGACGGCCAATCAATGCCGCACGCTGACACGCAACAA
>DCDI01000036.1:3847-4003 GCA_002316345.1 Phyllobacteriaceae bacterium UBA1059
GGATCTGATGGTCCAGGCGGATCTGACGGGCCAGGAGGATCCGACGGGCCGGGCGGGTCGGACGGACCCGGAGGCTCTGACGGTCCCGGTGGCGATAATGGCGGCAACGGTGGCAACGGCGGCGGCGGTGGGAACGGCGGCAACGGCGGCGGCGGA
>DCDI01000256.1 GCA_002316345.1 Phyllobacteriaceae bacterium UBA1059
CGCGCAAACCCGCGCCGATCACCGCAATCATGTCCCCGGCCGAAAGCGTTCCACCGGAAAAGCGCTGCACCAGCGCGCCGAGATCATCAGCCGCAAAGGCATGCTCCAGCTCGGCCAGCGCGCCCAGCGTCAGGCACAGCCGATACTCGCGCCCGTCCAGAAGTGCGGCCACCTCGCCGCGTCGCCGGTTCACGCTCATAGCGCCGCGAACCCGACGGCACCCGCCGATTCCAGCGACACGTCGAAGGTCACTTCGCCGTCATGCGCGCCGGAATATTCCAGCGCCGTGATCTGGAACGGCCCCTCCACGATGCCGAAATCCGGCACCAGGAACTGCCAGCGCCCGATCGCGCCGGAAAAAAACGCGGCGCGCATCGCCGCGTCCGATGCCGCATCCTTGAAGATACCGGCCCCACTCACCGAAGCCCGCTGCACGCCGGCAGCCGAAAGCAATTCGCGCCAGCGTCCGGCAGAGTCGGCGTCGGTCACGTCGACCGTTTCGCTGTTGAAGGCGAGCCGCTTGGTGCGCAGGCCCGCAACCGTTGTGAAGGCGCCGTTCGCCTCCATTTTGACAAGCAAATCCCTGCCCCGTTGAGCAACCATAAGCAGTCTCCAGATTGTGAGAGGATTTTGGGCCTTAAGCGGCCGGTTCGGTCACGGCGCGAAAGCGCAGCAGCCCATGATGCAGGGACTGGTCTTCATCGAAGCGCGATTCCGCAAAGCTCGGCGTCAGGTTCACGAGCTGATGNNTACGCCCCATCAGTTCAAGCGTTTCGGTTTTGCCAGTCGCCTTGGACCAGACGTGGATCGAAAACAGATGCTCCGTGCCGATCTCCGTGCCTGTGCTCCAATCATAGGAGTTGGTGTGCCCAAAGGTCAGGTAGGGGAAACGGACATGAGCCGGCGCATGGTCGTGGATTCGGCTGCCTACGACGGCCTGGATGGTACCATCAGCCTTCAGCGCGGCGAAGATCGCTTTCTGCAGTTCAACCGATGCGGCCGCCATCACGCTCCTCCCGTTCCCCAATCTCCGCTCCGCGCGTGACACCCGCGCGACGCTCTGGCTGCTCGTCAGCCCCGCCCCATTGCACCTCATCCTGCACACCATGCAGCCGGGTGCGCAAGGCACGCACCATGCCATCGAGCGTCAGCGCAAAACTCACCTTCATCGGCCCTGTTCCCGCGTTCGACAACTGAGATAGCGGCCGGTTTCATCAGGATCATGAACCGTCACGATGTCGAAGATCCGCGCGCCCAATCGAAACCGCATACCGCTCTTCACCAGGTCGCGGAACCGCAGCGTCACGCGATGCGTCACGCTTTCCAGCGATTGATCTGCCCCAAAGCGCGCATCCGCCCGCATCGGCTCCAGCCGCGCAAACACCGTTGCGACTTCCACCCAGTGTTCAACATGCCCGCCCGCGCCATCCTCGCTAAGCGTCACGTCTTCCAACGCCAGTTCCGTGCGCAAGCTTCCCGGCTCGATGAAACTCACCATCTAGAGCCTCCGCGAACGATAGGGCGCGATCAGACGCTCATAGCCTTTGGGGTATGACACCGGTTGATCTTTGGCACTGAGCAGCGCGCGAAACTCGAACCAGTGGCTCGCCAGCATAATGACCGCGCGCTTAAGCAGATCCGGCACATCCGTCCCCGCCGGACCAAAGCCCGCGACGAAATCCACCTCGATCCCGTTCATCGCCCGCCCCGGCTGCGGCGCGTGATCGAAATGCAGGCGGGTCGGCCGGGCATCGGCGTCGAGCAGAAGGGTCGCCGGATCGACGATCGCAGCGCCGCCATCGCGGCCATAGATCGTCACCGAAAGCACCTCACGCACAGGATGCTTGTGGATCAGCACGCGGTTGGACGCCGGCCAGCGATCCAGCGTCAGCCGCCAACTTTGCTCGATCAGCGCGCAGCCTGTCGCCTGCTCGACTTCCGCGCGCGCAGCCCTGATCAGATCGGCAATCAGCCCATCCTCGCTCGCATGATCGAGCCGCAGATGTGCTTTCACGTCGGCCACGGTCACAGGCTCGGCCGCCGGCTCGACGGTGCGAAACAGAGTCATGAAATTCCCTCAAGCGTCTGGCGGAAAAGAAAAAGCCCCGGCAGATCATGCCGGGGCTCATGTTTTTCTTCAGGCTCGGCCTATCAGGCCGTCGCGAACTTCAGCAGCTTGATCGCGCTGAAATCCTGCACGCCGCCGCCGACGCGCTTGGTCACGTAGAACAAGATGTACGGCTTGGCGGAATACGGATCTCGCAGCACGCGCACGCCGGTGCGGTCGACGATCAGATAGCCGCGCGCGAAGTCACCAAAGGCGATCGCGGTGGAGTCCGCCGCGATATCAGGCATGTCCTCGGCTTCCACCACCGGAAAGCCCATCAGTGAAGCCTTCTGCCCAACACCGGCCGGCGGCTGCCAGAGATAGTTGCCGTCGCCGTCCTTCATCTTGCGCACGGCCGCCTGCGTCTTGCGGTTCATCACGAACGATGCGTTTTCGCGATAACCCGCCTTCAGCGCATAGATGAGATCAACAAGCTTGTCGGCCGGGTTTGTCGCAGCAAAGGCACCGGCCGTACCCGTCGCGATCGTGCCGAGCGAGCCCCAGGACCAGTTGGCATCCGCGACCTTGTCATATTCCAGGAAACCCTTCGGCTTGTTGATCCCGTTGCCGGTCACGAAAGCCGTGCCTTCCTGTTCAGCAAAGGCCAGCTCGATCTCGTCCGACAGCCAGGTGTCGAGATCCACCGCGCTGTCTTCCAGCAGCGCCTGCGTGGCGGATGGCATGGCGTAAAGCTCGGCTGCCGGGAACTCCAGTTCGGCAAGCGTCGGGCTTGCCGTTTGCGTGCGCGCCGCCGTTTCGCCCACCCAGCCCGTCGCCGGACCGGTCAGCGCAAACGGCTTCTTCAGCACCGCCGTCGACACCTGCCGCACCGAAGCAATCGAGCGGATCGGCGACAGCACGGCAAGCCGCTTGGCGATCTCCGTTTCGGTCTCGACCGGCACGAGATAACCGCCATCGGACCCCGAACCGATGCTCATCGCCTTGGCTTCCACGGAGCGGATGCCGCGCTCGTCGCCGGAGCGCACATAGACCTCGAACGCATCCTTGTGCTCGCTCGCGCCCACGTCGCCGCTGCGACCCAGTGCCGGCCGCGCCTTCTTCAGAAGCAGCTCGTCCAGCTTGCGTTGCTGCGCATCGAGCGACTTGGAGATGCGATCGACCTTGTCGGTCGACAGCACATCCGCCGTCATGCGCGTTTCGAGTTCGCCGAGGCGGGTATCGTTGGCGTCCTTGAACGCCTCGAACGCGCCCATGAAGTCGTCGAACGCGCCCTTCACATCATACGGCGCGCCGCTCTTGATTTCCGGCGCACGCGTTGTCTGCATGGTCTGCATGTTAAATCCTCAAGCTTGAAACAGGTTTGCGGCCGCGCGGATCGTGTCCGCCAGACCATCGGGTCGGGTATGCGCGGCGTCTCGCTCGCGCTTCAGTTCGGCGAAGCCCTTGGCGATCACCAGCTTGGCTTGCGCCCGCGACAGCCCAGCATCCTGCGTGAGCCAGCGTTCGAAATCACGAGTCGTGGGAAGGCTTTGTNNCTTCACCTGGCAGATGCGCGCCCCCGGCAGCATCGGAAACGTCACCACCGAGATTTCCCATAGGTCCGCTTCCAGAATGCGCCGAAAGCCGCTCGCCGCTTCTTTTCTCGCTTTCTCCGCCCGAAAGCCGATCGACAGCCCGTCCAGCGCGCCCGCCTTCATCAGCGCCAAGATCTCGCGACCCCGCGCCACATCGGTTTGCAGCCGCCCGCGCACGAACAGCCCGCGTTCGTCCTCGCGCAGCTCCGTCCACACCCCGATCGGCTGCGCTGGATCGTGCTGAAACAGCATGCGCACGCCCGATGCACCCCGGGTGCGCAACGACTTCGCGAACGCCCCGCGCTCCACGATG
>DCDI01000088.1 GCA_002316345.1 Phyllobacteriaceae bacterium UBA1059
TGTTGTAGATGACTTCCGGCGTGATCGCCAAACCGCTTACTGGCGTGAGTTCAAGATCGGCGCTGAACTCCCACTCGTTGGTGTCGAAATACTGCGCGGTTCCTGCCAAGGCGACCTTCGGGTTCAACTCCGCCGAAGCACCGATCAATCCCGACCATTCCGTGCGCTCATCGACGGGATCGAGGATCGTATAAACGCCTTCGTCGCCGTCCGGGCTCGAATAGAAGCCGTAGAGGCCGACATTCAGCACCGTGTTCGGAACCTTGAAGCGCAGCGTCGCCCGGGCCCCCCATGAGTCCGCCACGCCGTCATAGCCGGCAATGGCGCCGAGCGTGAAATCGTCCTTCTCGTATTTGGCACCTGCTTCGCCGTTGGTCTCCCAACTGGTGTTGGCTGTGTTGTCGACGGCCGCGATGATGGCGGTGAAGCCTTTGCCATTGTCGTAGGTGTAGCTGATTTCAGTCGCCTCGTTCGACCCATACCGGCCTTCGAAGAGGGTCGGTCCGGCGAAATCCAGATAGCGGGAGTACGGTGTTTCGGTCTTACCGGCCAGGAGGCCCGCCAGTTCGACATAGGCATAAAGCAGGTTGAAAGAGTTGCCTTCACCTGAGTCCCAGGTGAACTCGGTCTCGGCATAGCTGGTTAGCGTGCCGNNATTCGGTTTCCGATTTGACCGTGAAGCTCGGAGCGAAGCGTGCATAGCTGGTATAGCCGTCGAAGTCTTCGCCCGAACTGTTGACCTGGAAGCGGTAATAGCCGCCGACCTTCAGGCAGGTTTCTGTTCCCGGAATGTAAAAGAAGCCTTCGCCGTAGACGTCGCAGACGCGAACATATTCCAGCGGCTCCGGTTCGGCGATCACGACGGCATCGGCAGCAGTGGCGATGTTGGCGACGCACAATGATGCGACGGTTGCGAGCCATACGGCTTTGATAGACATGAGGCNNCCTAGATAGACATGATGATTGCCTGGGCACCTTCTCGCCGCTCTTCCCCAAGAGCGTCGACGTCGTGAACCGTGGGTGCAAGAACCACATACCTGTTTTTTGTACTGCGCAATATGTCACGACACTTTGAACGCTGCTTGGATCGGATTGTTGAGCATTGTTGCTCGAATGTAACGACGCTGCCATCCGGCGCTGCGCACTGTTTGTCTTTAAGCAAGGTTCAGCATAGCCTTGCATCCTTGATCCAAGCCGCGTCGGGAACCTGTGGGCACTTTGCGGATTAACAGCCAGTAGTCGCGATCTTCGTGTCTGCAACCACGCTATTCACCAATCGACGGGCGCAGCTGGCGCGTGGTCGAGGAACGCAGCCCGCCCTTGAAGCTGGCAACGCCTCGGTCCGCCTCCGGATCTTCCACAGCGAGACGCCCATTTCGCAAGAGATACCGAGGATCGGATGGATCACATCACCGGCTCACAGGATTTATCGGCGGGCACGGACCTGCCGGGCATTCCCATCACGCTTACAATCAACGGCCGGGTTCGCGAGCTGAGCGTTGCGCCTTGGGTGACCCTTTTGGATTTGCTGCGCGAGCGCCTGGATCTGACCGGCACCAAGAAGGGTTGCGATCACGGCCAGTGCGGCGCTTGTACGGTGCTGGTTGACGGCAAGCGCATCAACAGCTGCCTCAAGCTCGCCGTTGCTTATGACGGTGCGGAGATCACCACGATCGAAGGGCTGGCGCAGGGCGAGGCACTGCATCCGCTGCAGCAGGCGTTCATCGACCGCGATGCCTTTCAATGTGGCTACTGTACGCCTGGGCAGATCTGCTCCGGCGTGGGCTTGATGAATGAAGGCCGTGCCAGCACGCGTGACGAGGTCCGTGAACTCATGAGCGGCAACATCTGCCGTTGTGGCGCCTACACCAACATCACCGATGCCGTGATGGACGTGCTGGAGAAGGAGAGCGTGAAATGAACCGCTTCTCTTATCACTGCGCAGGTGACGTTGCCGAAGCGGCCCAGATGGGCGCTGAAGCCGACACACGCTTTCTTGCAGGTGGCACCAATCTGGTTGACCTTATGAAGGCCAATGTTGAGCGCCCGACGCGGCTTGTCGACATTTCGCGTTTGCCGCACAACAAGATCGAGGAGCTGCCGGAAGGTGGCCTGCGTCTTGGCGCGTTGGTGACCAACGCGGACACTGCCTATGATGCGCGTGTGGAAGAGCGCTATCCGTTGCTCAGCTCCGCCATTCTGGCTGGCGCCAGCCCGCAGTTGCGCAACGCTGCTACCAATGGCGGTAATCTCAACCAGCGTACCCGCTGCTATTACTTCTATGACACCGCAACTGCCTGCAACAAGCGCGAGCCGGGCTCAGGCTGCGGCGCAATCAACGGTGTCAACCGCATCCATGCGATCCTGGGCACAAGCGAAGCATGTATCGCCACGCATCCCTCGGATATGTGCGTGGCGCTGGCGGCTCTTGAGGCGGAAGTTCGTGTGGAAGGTCCGGGCGGCGAGCGGGTGATCCCGTTTGCGGAGTATCACCGTCTTCCGGGTGACGAACCGTCCAAGGACAACACCTTGCAGCCTGGCGAGATCGTCACCGCCATCGACCTGCCGGCAGACAGTTTCACCGAGAACTATACCTATCTGAAGCTGCGCGACCGCCTGTCCTATGCCTTCGCACTGGTGTCTGTTGCAGTTGGGCTGACGATGGAAGGCGGCAAGATCACCAAGGCACGCATCGCGCTCGGCGGCGTGGCACACAAGCCCTGGCGCGTTCCGGCCGCGGAAGCGCTGCTTGAAGGGCAGGCACCTTCGCCCGAGCTCTTCGGGCGAGTGGCCGCTGCGCTGCTTCAAGGCGCGGTCGGCCAAGGCACCAATGACTTCAAGATCGACTTGGCACGCCGGGCGATCCGACGGGCGCC
>DCDI01000090.1 GCA_002316345.1 Phyllobacteriaceae bacterium UBA1059
GAGGCCGGACGGCCCGTCGATCATCACCTCGCGCACATCGCCCAAGGTCTCGCCCACCAGCGCGATCTGCCCGTGCCGGTCGCCGAGTTCCGCAAAAGGCGGATAGCCCCGCACCATCGCATTGACCCACTCCGCGCCCAACCGCGTCTTGCCCGACCCGCGCCCGCCAATCACCAGCCAGGTGTCGGGCTTATCGGCAAAGAGTGGATATTGTTGCGGCCGGGCGATCGCGATCCATTCNNTTCCCCTTTCTGTTCCCCGCGCGAGATCGAGGATGCGCTGGTCGATCCGTTGGATAATGGTGCCGACCCGCTCATCTCTTTCCCCACTCCCCGCCTGCGCCTCCGCTTCCTGGGACGAGACCATGTCCTTCAGCTTTTCGATGGCGCGAAACAGCACGCCGATCATGTCGATGCGTGATTTGTCGACGGTGGGACTGGCTTCGCTTTCGCCGATAAGCGTATCGATCAGCTTTTCCAGTTTTTCGATCCGGCCTTGCAGCCGAAGCTTGCGTCCTGCCCCGGTGCCTGCCGCATAGGCATCCACCCACTGGTCCCGCAGGGCCTTGGCGAAAATGGTATCTTCCGGAATACGGCCCGCCGTGGCGAGGATCGGAAGTGTGGGTCGCGCACCCTCATAGATCGCGCGAAGAGCCGCCCAGGTCGGCCCGACCTTTGCTGTCATGTCTAAAATCTATCCCCGGCTGATGCGTCTCGTGCGACTGTCTACCCCGACGCCATTCCCGCGTCGCCGGCTCTCAGTCACAACTGTCTGACGATAGCTGTAACCTACTCGAGCACCGTCACGGTGTCAAGGACTATTTTCCTATCTCCCAAAATGGCGCGATGGATTTGAAGCGAGGCCGGCAAACGACCTGCGCCTAAAGCTGTTCGCGCAGCTTCGCTCCAAGCATTGCTTTCAGCCGTTCGAGCTCTGGTTCGGTCCACCCAGACGGTCGCGTTACATAGACCCAACCGTCGATATAATGTTCGGGCGCGTAGACATGGCCGTAGCCCATCGGGGTCGTGGTGGCCGTCATGAGATCGACCACCAGCTGCAGGAACGTGATGACCGGATACCAGCGCAGATCGGGGGACACATCCGGCGCCCGATGACCCTCCAACCAGGCCGGACGGCGATAGGCGGCACGGGTATCGAAGAAGGTGATGGGGTCGCTGCCATATTGCAGAAAGGCGATGCGAAACCCGTTGCCGGCACTCTCCAAACCAAGCTGGTTCGTCTGGTTGGTGAACCGGATCGGCCATGCGCTGTCCAAACGCGGCAGCCAGGCCGGGGAGTTGGGCAAGCGCGCCTGTGTGGCTTCGCGCCAGGTTGGCGTGTTGAAGGGCGGCCCCACCAGGAACACGCCGTCGAACGGATCGTCTATCACCTGGAACAGGTTGGTGGACAGATCGGAGTTCAGCGCCCCCAGACTGAGGCCATGCAGGTAAAGCCTCGGCCGGGTTTCCGCGGGCAGATCGCGCCAGTAACCATAGATCGCCGCGAACACAGCCCTGGACGTCTCGGCACCGACATCCGGCTCCGCAAGAAGCGCCAGCCAACTCGCCAGATAGGAATATTGCACCACCACGGTGGAAACGTCGCCGCGATGCAAATATTCCAGGGGTTGCTGGGATGCGGGATCGAGCCAGCCAGTGCCTGCTGGCGTCGCAATCACAAGAACCGAGCGATCGAACCCGCCGATNNGAGACCCCGCCGATGCGCTTCAGTTCCTCGAGCGCGAGTTGCGCGCGATCTTCGATCGTTTCGGCCGATTCCACGCCGACATAGACCCTGAGCGGCTCCAACGCGGATGCTCCGGTGAAAGCCTCGATATCGGCTTTGTTCGGCCCCGCCGCGATCGCCTGCCGTCCGGTCCGGCCAAGATGATCCCACTCCAGCAAAGATGCTGAGCTGCCGGTTTTCAGCGGGTCCGTCGGATGTCCCACGCTGTCTTCGATCAAGGCATCGAACTGTTGATAGGACGCATCCATCACACGGAACACGGCGCTGGCCAGCAAACCGTTGCCCAGGAACCAGAACAACCAGAAGGCCAGCACCAGCGCGATCAGATAGGATAGTCGTCGCGGCAGGTGGCGTTTCAAGCGTTGCGCGATGGTGAAGAACGCTATGCGAAACAGCCATCCAAGGGTGGTCAAAACAAGCGCCACGACCAGCGCAATGCCACCCACGGCGAACGGCCGCACGCTGGCGACCGGCTCCAGCCCCATGAGAAGCCGAACGGAGTTCTGCCAGGCAGACGCCTGCCACAGAAACACCGCTCCAACGGCGACCGCGATCATCGTGATGACGATCTTCACGCGAAAGGCATGGCGGCGATGAACGCCTTTGTGCAAGCCGAGATACAGCCCAAGCCACTTCAGAAGCATCGCAATCGCGTAGCCGACCGAAAAGGCGACACCCGACAACAGGCCCTGAACCAGGAAGTCTCGCGGCAGAAGGCTCGGCGTCAGTGACGCAGCGAAGAAGACCGTTCCCAAGCACAAGGCCGGCACGGAAAAGGATCGGGGAAAGCTAAGAAACAGGTCTTTCATGCGCGTCCGATACCCCGAAAGACCGTCCGATATCAAAAGCTGATCGCAGCGTCCGCAAAGGTTTCGCGATGCAGAGCGGCGGCCAGGGCGCTCTCGATCCAAGCCAAATTGGAGAACCGACGCAACGTCATCAAATCTCTTACAAGTTCGTTAGGTCAATCACCCTACCGTGCATTCAGAAGTCGCTGACGCTGCACCGCTTTCTCCTTGAACTGTGACATGAAAGCCTGCCATCGTAATTCCGGGCGAAGGGACGCGCCCGACCTGCTTGCACTTGTTTGTTTCGCGTAGAAAAGCTTGCCGGACCGTCGCCATGGATGAGCCACAGAAACCTCGCGGGAAACGCGGTCGCCTGTCTGCCGCAATGCTTGCGACGGATGCCTGGCTCGATTCCAGCCTTTACGAAGCGCGCTTCCGGTTCGGCCGTGCCTGGGAAAACATCACCATCTTTTCGCGCCGCTTCCGCGTGCGCGGCTGGCGGCGCGGTCTGGTCGAGCTGGCGTCCGAAGGCTTCACCATGGGTGCGGTCGGCACGGTAATCCTGCTGGCGCTGGCGATGCCGGCCTTCCAGGAAACCAACACCGACTGGCGCAACCAGGGCGATTTCGCCGTCACCTTCCTTGATCGCTACGGCAACGAGATCGGCCAGCGCGGCATTATCCAGCGCGATTCCGTGCCGATCGACGAGATGCCGGATCATGTCATCCAGGCACTGCTCGCCACCGAAGACCGCCGTTTCTTCACCCATTGGGGCATCGACTTCCTCGGCCTCGCCCGCGCCATGAGCGAGAACATGCGCGCCAATGGCGTGGTGCAGGGCGGCTCGACGCTGACGCAGCAGCTTGCCAAGAACCTGTTTTTGACCAACGAGCGCACCTTCGATCGCAAGATCAAGGAAGCCTTCCTCGCGATCTGGCTGGAAACCAACCTCACCAAGAAAGAGATCCTCCAGCTCTATCTCGACCGCGGCTATATGGGCGGCGGCACCTTCGGCATCACGGCGGCGGCAGACTTCTATTTCGGCAAGTCGGTCAAGGACCTCAACCTGTCGGAAGCCGCGATGCTCGCCGGCCTGTTCAAGGCGCCCGCCAAATACGCGCCGCATATCAACCTGCCGGCCGCGCGCGGTCGTGCCAATGAAGTGCTGAGCAACCTCGTCCAGGGCGGCTTCCTTACCGAAGGCCAGGTCCTGTCCGCCCGCCTGCATCCGGCCAGCGTGGTGGATCGCGGAGAGCGTGCGAGCCCGGACTACTTCCTCGACTGGGCCTTCGAACAGGCCAAGCAGATCGCCGAGCCCTATGGCATCCGCTCCATGGTCGCGCGCACCACGATCGACCTGAACCTGCAGCATGCGGCCGAAGAGTCGCTCGAATTCATGCTGCGCCAGCACGGCAAACAGTACCGGGTCGACCAAGGCGCGCTGGTGATGCTGGAAACCAACGGCGCGGTGCGCGCCATCGTCGGCGGGCGCGATTACGGCACCTCGCAGTTCAACCGCGCCACCAAGGCGTTGCGCCAGACCGGTTCGTCGTTCAAGCCCTATGTCTATGCCACCGCGATGGAAAATGGCTTCAAGCCGGACTCAGCCATTTCCGACGGCCCGATCACCTGGAACGGCTGGTCGCCCAAGAACTACGGTCGCTCCTTTTCCGGCCGCATGACACTCACCACCGCGCTGGTGAAGTCGATCAACACCGTGCCGNNAGGACCATCTCGGCATCCCGCCCATCAAGGCGATGGCGGAATCCTTTGGCGTGGAATCCAAGCTCGAAGGCCACAAGACCATGGTGCTCGGCACATCCGGCATGACCGTGATGGATCAGGCGACCGGCTATGAAGTGTTCGCGAATGGCGGCATGGCCGGCATGCGCCATGGCATCACCCAGCTCTCGAACCATTCCGGCAAGGTGTTCTATGATCGCGACCGCGATGCGCCCGCGCCCCACCGCGTTCTTTCGGAACAGGCGACGGCCTCGATGAACTCCATGCTCGTTCAGGTCCCCGAGATCGGCACTGCGCGCCGCGCCGCCCTGCCCGGCATTCGCTCGGCCGGTAAGTCGGGTACGACGCAGGCCTATCGCGATGCCTGGTATGTCGGTTTCACCGGCAACTATCTCGCCGCCGTCTGGCTCGGCAACGACGACTTCACTTCCACCAACGAGATGACCGGCGGCTCCCTGCCCGCCATGGTCTGGCAGCGGCTGATGGCCTATGCGCATCGCAACGTGGAGATCAAGCCGATCCCGGGCATTCAGAAGCCCTTCCTCGAAAAGCCTGCCGATGCCGACGCCATCGCCAGCCTGGCATCGTCGGGCGGCGACAGCACGGCAGAAGAAGCGCCACGCATCCTGTCGCCGGCCACGACCCGCGTTCTGGCCGAGATCGAAGCGGCCTTCGGCGGCGCGCCGGCGCAACCTTCGGCGGCAGACAAGCTGTCTGCACTTTGAGCCTGTCCGCTTCGCCTGATCAGGCTGCTTGCAGCGAGAACCCGGCTCACGCTATGGCGGGTCACCTCGCCACGGCGCTGTCATGCTGAAAACCGTTCTCCTTGTTGGCCTCACGCTTGCGATCGCCCTCGGCGGCGGCGCGGGCAGCGTGCTTTATGCGCTGAACCATAGTGCGAGCTTCGGCGCCATCCGCGTCGGCCCGTGGGTCGCCTTCCCCGATGTCGGCACGCCCGATGCTGATCCCTATATGCAGGCTCGCTATGCCCGTGAAGGCAGCCTCGCGCTTGGCCGCGCCGAAGGCGTCGAGTTCCGCGCGTCGGTGGATACACAGAACCAGCCGCTCAGCATCCAGTGCCGCTATGCGGTCGAGGGCGAAACGCCGCCTGCCCGCTTCTGGACGCTCTATGCCACGGATGAAAATCAGGTGGCGCTGAAGGGCATCGGCGAACGCGCCGCCGCGACCAGCTCGCTCGCCATTCTGCGCGAAGCAGAAACGACGCGCTTCGTTGTTGAAGTCGGTGCCGAGCCCGCATCCGGCAACTGGCTGCCTGTATCCGGCACCGGCTCCATGCAGCTTGTTCTCACGCTTTATGACACGCCTTTGGCCAACCGCTCGGCGTCCGACACCAACCTTCCCGCCATTCGCCGGATCGCCTGCGATGGGTAAGCTACTTTACGCGATCCTGGTCGGCCTGGTGGGTGCCGCGATCATCCACATCGCGATCCTGTTCCTCATTCCGCACACCACGGCGCGCGATGCCTGGAGCCAGCTGGAAGAGGCCGGCGAGCTTTATCAAGTGACGCCCGCTACCGGTTCGGGCGCCGAGGTCGTGCCGCTGGTGCGCAACGGTGATCCGCTGTTTCGCGCCGCCGCCTGCCGCTTCGATCTCGCCGATGGCGGCTTGCAACTGTCCTCGTTGCATCAGCTACCGTTCTGGAGCCTCTCGATCCATGATCGCGCCGGGCAAACCACCTACAGCCTCACCGACCGCGCCGCATCCGCCGGCCTGCTTGACGTGGTAATCCTGTCGCCCTTGCAGATGGTCGAGATGCGCCGCGCCATGCCGACCGATCTCGAGCGCGCCGTGTTCATCGAAAGCACGACCAGCGAAGGCATAGCGCTCGTGCGCGCGCTGGTGCCCGATCAAAGCTGGAACAGCGTTGCCGACCGCTTCTTCCGCGACCTCAACTGCCAGCCGCTGACCGAAGACGCGGCCTCAGCCCCGTAGTAGCACCGGAACCAGCGCCGTGGACAGCGTCGCACCCTCGCGTCTTGAAGCACTCGCCTGGTCGCAACCGATGCGCTCATAGCGAACGCCGGGAAAGATGATGATGTCCGCAGGTGTTTCCGGCCTGCGCTGTCCCGCTCTGCTTTCGGCACGCGGTTTGAAGTTCAAGATATTCGTCATGATCTGCAAGCCCTCTCATTTCGATAGGAGCAAGTGACTCAACGCCTCCGTTTTCCATCCAGCCAGCTGACGGTTAATGGCTTGCTAACGCCTCCAAGCTAATTTGATTGATAGGCGCTTGGGCGCCTTTCAGGCTCCCTTTTCAACCAACAGACATGCCCGCGTCACAGGATTTCCGCCATATCGCTGAGAAGCACGATGCGAGCCGCGCGGACCGCCTGTTTCGTGCTGCGATCTCGGCATTCTGTGCGCTGACACGGCCGAACCGGCGCGACATCATCCAGCTAGAGGAGCTTTGCCTTCAGCTTTATGACAGCGTCTCGGAAGATTCACGGCGCTATGTGTCCGCAGTCCTCAGTGAAAGCAAGTTCGCCCCGCCTGCCCTCGTCCGACGGCTTGCCGGCGAGCGCATCGAGATCGCCGCACCGCTTCTGCTGAAATCCAACGCCCTGACCGATGTCGACCTCGTCGCTCTTGTCGGCCGCCGCGGTGCCAGCCATGCGCGCGTCATCATCCAGCGCAAGGATCTCACGCCCACCACAGCGGTGCTGATCGAAAAGGCGTTGCTGTCACGCCAGCGTCTTGCCAAGCCCGGCATCGCCGAAGCCGCGCGCGAAAGCCTGCGCGCCATGATGCAGCCTACACCGGCTGACCACACCGCGTCCGAGCAGCATCTTGCTCATCCCGCCTATGAGACACTCCGCGCAACCGCTTTGACCGGCTCACTTCCGTTCTTCGAGACAGCCCTTGCCGAAGCGCTGGAGATCGAAGGCGGCCAGGCGCATTCCATCGTGGCTTCGTCCGACAAGCGCGATTTCTCGCGCGTGCTGAAGGCGTTGCGGCTTATCCCGGAACAAGCCTTCCTGCTTGTTGCCGCGACCTTTCCCTCCGGCTTCGGCCACGCGCAGGCCATCCAATCCTTCGTGTCGCGCTATGAAGCGATCTCGCCGGAGGAAGCCGCGGCTACCTTGCGGCTTTACCAGGCCGATGCCGTGTTTGCCGGCGTCAGCCGCCGTCTGGCCGGCAACGGCAATGCTGCAGCCCAGCCGCAGCGGGCCCATCAGGTCGCTTAAGCCGCGACCGAGAGCAGTTCATCCACCGTCAGCTTGCCGGGCTCGATTTCGATCACCCAGATATCGGGATCGAAGCGCATTTCCTTCGCCAGTCGCGCTTCCACGGCCGCATCGTCAGCGCCCTCGAGCATGAGCGAAAACTGAGNNAGGCGCCGGCCCGAACAGGGTCACCTCGCCCATGCGGTTGCGCGTCGTCACGAACACCGCGCCCGCTTCCGTCGCACCCTTGCGAACAACAGCCGCAAAGCCGCCATCGCCAAACACGCGCCGCGTCAGCGCCGAAACAAAGAAGTCCGAAGTCAGCCGCATCTCAGGCCGCCTCATCCATACGCCTTGCATCGAACACGTCCTGCGCGCGATGCACCTCGGCCATATGGTCCAGAGTCCACTGGTTCAGGGCCATGAAGGGCTCCTTCAGCGTCACGCCCAGCGGAGTCACCGAATATTCCACGGCGATTGGCGAGCCTGACAGCACCCGGCGCGCCACGATGCCATTGCGCTCCAGGCGGCGCAGACATTGCGTCAGCGCCTTCTGCGTCACGCCGCCCAGCTGCCGGCGCACCTCGTTGAACCGCAGCGGCCGCTCACACAGGGCGGCCAGCACCGCGATCGACCACTTGTCGG
>DCDI01000211.1:0-4806 GCA_002316345.1 Phyllobacteriaceae bacterium UBA1059
CCACATCAACGGCCGGCAGGTCACCAAGCCCGGACCCGACCGGATGATGGTGTTCCAGGAATTCGACCAGCTGATGCCCTGGAAAACGGTGCTGGAAAACGTCATGTTTCCGCTTACCGTCGCGCGCAAGCTGCCGGCCAAGGAAGCCGAAGAGCTTGCCCGCTCTTATATCGACAAGGTCAAGCTGACGCGGGCCGTCGACAGTTATCCGCATACGCTCTCCGGCGGCATGAAGCAGCGCGTGGCGATCGCGCGCGGCATGGCGATGCAGCCCGACATCCTGTTGATGGACGAACCGTTCGCCGCGCTCGATGCGCTGACGCGCCGGCAGATGCAGGACGAGTTGCTGCAGCTTTGGGAAGACACGAAGTTCACCGTGATCTTCGTCACCCACTCGATCGCCGAAGCGATCAAGATCTCCAACCGCATCCTGCTTCTTTCGCCGCATCCGGGCCGCGTGAAGGCCGAGGTGGTGGATGTCGATCAAGCCAATGTGGAAGACGGCAGCGCCGGTGCGCTGGAGCGCGAAATCCACGACCTCCTTTTCCCCGAACCCGGCCACAGGGAGTAAGCGCCATGGCGAAACCGCAGATCCTCCTTGCCGACGCCGGTGCCATTGCCGGTACGCCCGGCGCCCACATGGCAGCCGTGGAACAGAAGCTCGGGCCTGTCGAACTCATCTGGGGCATCAGCGCCGTCCGCAAGACGCTGCTGATCCTGGTGCTCGCCGCAATCTGGCAGATTTATGCCAGCTATCTCGACAACCCGCTGCTGTTCCCCACACTGTCGGACACGCTGACAACGCTGGTCGACCGCTTCGCCGATGGCACTTTGCCGGCGCGCATCGGGACGACGCTGAAGATTCTGCTGATGGGCTATGCCGTCGGTACACTGCTGGCCGCCCTCCTTACCGTGCTTGCGATCAACACGCGCATCGGCACGGATTTCCTTGAAACCATGACGGCAATGTTCAACCCGCTGCCGGCCATCTCGCTTCTGCCGCTGGCGCTGATCTGGTTCGGGCTTGGCGCGTCGAGCCTGGTTTTCGTGCTGGTTCATTCCGTGCTTTGGGCGGTTGCGCTCAATACCCATGCCGGCTTTCTCGGTGTGTCGCGCACCTTGCGCATGGTGGGGGCGAATTACGGGCTGACCGGCTTTGCCTATGTCACCCGCATCCTCGTGCCGGCCGCTTTCCCGTCGATCCTGACCGGCCTCAAGATCGGCTGGGCTTTTGCCTGGCGTACGCTGATTGCGGCGGAGCTGGTGTTCGGCGTGTCTTCGGGCCAAGGTGGGCTTGGCTGGTTCATTTTCGAAAATCGCAACCTGCTCGACATTCCCGCCGTGTTCGCCGGTCTTCTGACCGTGATCGTCATCGGGCTCATCGTCGAAAATCTCGTGTTTCAGACGCTGGAGCGCCATACAATCCAGAAATGGGGCATGAAGGAGTGAGCGGTCTTACGCCGACTTATCCGAAGGCTTCCGCATCCAACGACCCGGCATCAAACGGGAGGACTTTTCATCATGTCTAAGCGCAAGACCTATGCCGAGCTACGTTCGGCCCGCTGGATGGTGCCGGACGATCAGCGTTCGTTCGGCCATCGCTCCCGCACCATGCAGATGGGCTATGATCCCGCAGATTGGGAAGGACGGCCGATCATTGCCATCCTCAACACCTGGTCGGACGCACAGCCCTGCCACATGCACTTCAAGGACCGCGTGGAATGGGTGAAGCGCGGCATCCTGCAGAGCGGCGGTTTCCCGATGGAACTGCCGGCGCTGTCCTTGTCGGAAAACTTCGTGAAGCCGACCACCATGCTTTATCGCAACATGCTGGCAATGGAGGCGGAGGAGCTGCTGCGCTCGCATCCGATCGACGGCGCGGTGCTGATGGGAGGTTGCGACAAGACTACGCCGGGCCTCGTCATGGGCGCCACCTCGATGAACATCCCCTTCATCTTCTTGCCGGCAGGTCCCATGCTGCGCGGCAATTATGCCGGCAAGTATCTGGGTTCGGGCACCGACGGCTTCAAATATTGGGATGAGCGGCGCGCCGGCACCATCACGAAGGAAGAATGGACCGGCATCGAAGGCGGCATTGCCAGGTCCTACGGACATTGCATGACGATGGGCACGGCTTCCACCATGACGGCGATTGCCGAAGCGATGGGCCTGACCCTGCCGGGCGCGTCCTCGATCCCTGCCGCTGACGCCGGACACCAGCGCATGTCGACGCAATGCGGCCGGCGCATCGTTGATATGGTGTGGGAAGACCTGACGCCGGACAAGATCATCACGCCGACATCCGTCACCAATGCCGTCACGGTCGCTATGGCAACGGGCTGTTCCACCAACGCGATCATCCATCTTATCGCCATGGCGCGGCGTGCCGGGATTCCGCTCGAGCTGGACGATCTCGATCGTGTCGGCCGTACCACGCCGGTGATCGCCAACATCCGGCCGTCCGGCACCACCTATCTGATGGAGGACTTCTATTATGCGGGTGGTTTGCGCGCGCTGATGAAGCAGCTCGGCGACAAGCTCGATCCTTCCGCCATCACCGTCACCGGCAAGCCGCTGACGGACGGGCTGGACCAAGTGAAGATCTACAACGAGGACGTCATCCGGCCGTTGTCGAACCCGGTTTACCGAGAAGGATCGCTGGCGGTATTGAAGGGCAATCTTTGCCCGGAAGGCGCGGTGATCAAGCCCGCAGCCTGCGATCCGAAGTTCCATAGGCATGTCGGCCCGGCGCTGGTTGCCGACAGCTATGCTGAGCTTAAGAAGATCATCGACGATCCCGATTATCCGATGACGCCGGACTCCGTGCTGGTGCTCCGCAATGCCGGCCCGCAGGGTGGACCGGGCATGCCGGAATGGGGCATGATCCCGATGCCGAAAGCGCTCATGAAGCTCGGTCTGCGCGACATGGTGCGCTTATCGGATGCGCGCATGTCCGGCACATCCTTCGGCGCCTGCGTGCTGCATGTCGCGCCGGAAGCCTATGTCGGCGGGCCGCTCGCTTTGCTGCGCACGGGCGATCTGGTGGAACTGGATGTTCCCAACAGGCGGTTGGACATGAAGGTGGACGAAGCGGAACTGGAAGCGCGCCGCGCCGCCTGGGTTGCGCCGCAGCCTCATTATGAGCGCGGCTACGGCTTCATGTTCTCCAAACATATCGAACAGGCCGACAAGGGTTGCGACTTCGATTTTCTGCGCAGCGAATTCGGCCGTCCGGTGGGCGAGCCGGTGATCAACTAGGGATCTGACATGACCACGATGAACGAAGGGACACGCGAGAAGCTGATGGGCGTGTCGGTGGCGACCTTGTGCTCGGCGCTCTACAAACGCGGTTTGCGTAACCAGACCATCCAGGACGTGCGGCCAGTGCGCGCCAAAGGCCGCAACATGGTCGGGCCCGCTTTCACCCTGCGCTACATTCCAGCCCGCGAAGACCGTAACCCGATGAGCGTGTTTCGCGACCCGAAACACCCGCAGCGTGTGGCGATCGAGACCTGTCCGGAGGGCTGCGTGCTCGTCATGGACAGCCGCAAAGACCCGCGCGCGGCAAGTGCCGGCGACATCCTGATCACCCGGCTGATGATGCGCGGCGGCGCGGGCGTAGTGACCGACGGCGGCTTTCGCGACTCGATGGTGATTGGCGAACTCGATATCCCCGCCTATCATAACCGCCCGTCAAGCCCGACCAACCTGACGCTGCATGAAGCCATCGAGCTGAACGGTCCGATCGGCTGCGGCGATGTTGCCGTGTTTCCAGGCGATGTTCTCGTGGGCGACGACGACAGCGTGATCGTCATTCCCGCTGCTATCGCCGACGAGATTGCCGATGAAGCGGTGGAAATGACGGCTTACGAGGACTTCGTGGTGGAACGCGTCAAACAGGGTCACACGATCACCGGCCTTTATCCCGCCACCGACGAGACCAACCTCACGCTGTTTGCCGAGTGGCGCGCGCAACAGAAGCGCTGAGCCGACTGCGCCATCGTGCCTGTGGGAATCCCGCAGCGATCTTTCGCCTTCCCCGGCGCTGGATGCTAAGGGACTGCCTCAGAAGGGGCGCTGGATGAAGGTCAACATCGATATGGGCGCTGCGGCTCGCGGTGCCGCCGCCGAGCTGGATCTTGAGGAATTGCTGGCGACGCGCCTGCTGGTGCAGGGCAATTCCGGCTCCGGCAAGTCGCATCTGCTGCGCCGTTTGCTGGAACAAAGCGCACCCTGGGTGCAGCAATGCATCATCGATCCCGAAGGCGACTTCGTGACGCTGGCGGACCGATTCGGCCATCAGGTCGTCGACGCCGCGCGCACCGAAGCCGAACTGACGCGCATTGCCGGTCGTGTGCGCGAACATCGCGTATCCGTGGTGCTCAACCTTGAAGGCCTCGATGTCGAGCAGCAGATGCGGGCCGCGGCGGCCTTTCTCGGCGGCATGTTCGATGCCGAGCGCGATCATTGGTATCCCGTGCTTGTCGTGGTGGACGAGGCGCAGCTGTTTGCACCGGCCGTTGCGGGCGAGGTTTCGTACGAAGCGCGCAAGCTGTCGCTCGGCGCCATGACCAACCTGATGTGCCGCGGTCGCAAGCGCGGTCTGGCCGGCGTGATCGCCACGCAGCGGCTGGCCAAGCTCGCCAAGAACGTCGCGGCGGAAGCCTCGAACTTCCTGATGGGCCGCACCTTTCTCGATATCGACATGGCCCGCGCCGCCGATCTCCTCGGCATGGACCGCAGGCAGGCCGAGCAGTTCCGCGATCTGGCGCGCGGCCACTTCGTTGCCTTAGGACCAGCCCTGTC
>DCDI01000211.1:4984-5228 GCA_002316345.1 Phyllobacteriaceae bacterium UBA1059
GTCGCGGCCCAAACCTGCGCCTGAACCTGTCGCCGAACCGGTGTTCGCGATCATCGACGAGGCCGAGCGTGAGGCCGGCATCGATACGGTGCTGCGCGAGATCATCGAAGACCCGGATGCCGCCTTCCGCTCCGATGCCGTGCTGTATCAGGATTTCCTCGTGCGCTGCCGCATTCGGCGGGTGCCCGGCGAGCCGCTGCCGCTGTCGGGCTTTCGCCGCCGGCTTGCCGTTGCGCGGGCCGGG
>DCDI01000226.1 GCA_002316345.1 Phyllobacteriaceae bacterium UBA1059
CGGATCGATGTTCAGCGCCAGCGAGGCGACGGCCGAGCGCATGGAGGTCTGCCGCGATTGCGGCCAGATGCATGCCGTCGACCCCTCGCAGCTCGAAGGCGAGCGCTTCGATCTGCGCGCTGCCTGGGCCGCGATCATCGCCGTCGGCCTGCGCCCCTGCTCCGGCGCGTTGATCGTCTTGACCTTCTCGCTGCTGAACGGCTTGTGGTTCGGCGGCATCGTGTCGGTTTTCGCCATGGCGCTCGGCACGGCAATCACCGTGTCGCTGCTGGCAACCCTTGCTGTCGCGGCAAAGAACGTCGCGCTATCGGTCTCCGGCGAAGGCTCGTTCGGGGCAGCCGTTCACACCACGATCGAGATCGCGGGCGCGGCGGCGCTGCTGCTGATCGGCCTGGTTCTGCTCGGCGCCAGCCTGTCAGTGTAGCCAGTCCTTCAATGATGTTCGTCGGGCCGCAGCGTCAGCACCGACACGCCGGAGGCCGTGACCGCAACCGTGTGCTCGAACTGGGCGGACAATGAGCCGTCGCGGGTTTTCACCGTCCAGCCATCGGCTTCGGTGCGCACGCTGCGCCGGCCGCGATTGAGCATCGGCTCGATGGTGAACACCATGCCTTCGCGCAACGCCATGCCCGTTCCCGGCTTGCCGAAATGCAGGATCTGCGGCTCCTCATGCATCTCGCGGCCAATACCGTGGCCGCAAAACTCGTGCACCACGGAATAACCATTGCGCTTGGCGTGCCGCTCGATGGCATAGCCGATATCGCCGAGGCGCGCTCCGGGGCGGACGGTCTGGATACCCTGCCACATCGCATCATAGGTCGTTTGCACCAGCCGCCGGGCGGCCGGGTTCACCTCGCCGACCAGGTAGGTCTTGCTGGAATCCGCAATGAAGCCGTTCTTTTCCAGGGTGATGTCGAAGTTGACGATGTCGCCGTCGAGCAGCACATCGGTTTCGGAAGGCACGCCGTGGCATACGACCTCGTTGATCGAGGCATTCAGCACGAAGCCGTAATCATACTGGCCCTTGCTCGCCGGCCGTGCTTGGAGATCATGCGTGATGAACTGCTCCACCATGTCGTTGATCTCGAGCGTCGACTTGCCGAGAAGCGGTGTGCGGTCGATCAACGCGAAAACGGAAGCGAGCAGACGGCCGGACTGCGCCAGCAGCGCGAGCTCATGAGGCTGCTTTGTCATGCGTCGAGAGCCACCGGCGCTGGTGCCGTCACGCCAGCCGAACTCAGCTCGCGCGCCATGATCTCGGTGAAAGGAAGCGTAGGATTGGTTTCACACAGCATACCGACTCTGATCCAGTAAGCCGCCTGCGCATTGATCGAGCGGCACGAAAGCTTGCTGATGCGGCGCAGCTGCTCATGCAACTCATCATCGATGTTCACGATTCCCATCGCTTCATCCATATATGGTTCATATATGGATTATCTACACGGCATGCATCAGGAAGCCAAGTGGCCCCAGCCCGGCCTATGGAGTTCAGCGCCCGGATTGCCTGCGGCTGCGCAGCCAGAACACCCCGAAAAACGCCAGAACGAAGCCGATGGCGATGATGCCGGCCGCCGTGGTGGAATAGCTGCCGACTGCCAGCATGATCTTGGGCAGCAGAAAGGCGCCGACGCCGAAAACCAGCAGGAAGATAGCCGCGGCCAGCACGGGGCCGCGATTTTCGGGGGCAATCATTTCCAGTCCTTTCAAGCGAACCGCGATCAGTGCGCGTGGGCAGCAGTGTCGGCGCAGGTGTCGCGTTCGGTTTCCACCGTCACATGGGCGATGTTGTGCCGTTCGGCCAAGCGCTTCTTGACGGCGCGCACGACGCTGGAAGGTTCGGCATCCTCCTTCAAGCAGGCATGCAGGGTTGCCATGTTGCGCGATCCATCCATCGACCAGACATGCATGTGGTGTACCTCACGCACGCCGGAAATGCTGGTTTCGAGGTCGCGGATCACCGTGTCGCGGTCGAGCGTTTCGGGCACGCCTTCGAGCAGCACGGTTGCGGCGTCACGCATCAGGCGCCAAGCCGTGGACAGGATCAGAACGGCGACGAGAACCGAGAGAATGGGGTCGATCGGCGTCCAACCGGTGGCCATGATGATCAGGGCCGCTACAATCGCCGCGACCGAGCCAAGCAGGTCGCCGATCACATGAACGATCGCGCCGCGCATGTTCAAACTGTCCTGATCGCCGCCATGCAGAACGAAAAAGCCGATGATGTTCACCGCCAGGCCGCCGACCGCGACATAGAGCATCGGCCCGGCAAGAACGGGCGCAGGCTGGATGAAGCGAATAGCCGCCTCATAGATGATCCAGAGCGCGACGCCGAAGATCGCGATGCCATTGGTATAGGCGACCAGCGTTTTCACGCGACCCAGACCGTAAGTATGGCGGGCATTCGCGGGCCGTTCCGCCAGATGGAAAGCATACCAGGCCAGAGCGAGCGCGATGGAGTCGGTCAGCATGTGGCCGGCATCGGCCAGCAGCGCCAGCGACCCGGTGACGAGACCGCCGATCGCTTCGGCAACCATGAAGCCGCCGGTCAGAAGTGCCGCGATCAGCACCCGCTTCTTGTCGGTGGAGCCATGCACATGCGCGCCATGACCATGATGATGACCATGGCCGTGATGACCGTGGCCGTGGCCGTGGCCCCCGTGATCATGCCCCGCATGATCGTGATCGTGTTTCCCTTCGCCGTGAGGATGCGCCTCATGCGAATGGCCGTGGTGATCGTGGGCGTGCGCCATGGTCGTCGTCTCTGCTCAAACAGCCTTGTGCTGCATCTCGCCGAGCTTGCGCTTCTGTTTGCTGGCCGCGTCGAAGTTCTGGGGATCGAGCCAGGCATCATACGCAGCCTTCAAGGCCGGCCACTCGCTGTCTAGCATGGAATACCAGGCTGTGTCGCGATTCTCTCCCTTCTGGATCATGTGCTGGCGAAAGATGCCTTCGAAGGTGAAGCCGAACCGCTCCGCCGCCCGCTTGGACGGTTCGTTGTTGTTGTTGCACTTCCATTCATAGCGGCGATAGCCGAGGTCGAAGACATACTTTGCGAAGAGATACATGGCCTCGGTGGCACCCGGCGTGCGCGAAAGGGCCGGCCCCCAATAGATGTTGCCGATTTCGGCGACGCCGTTGACCGGGTCGATCCGCATCAGGCCTTGCCGTCCCACCGCCTTGCCCGTTGTTTGATCCACCACGGCAAAGAACAGCGGATCCTCGCTCCTCGCGCTCTTTTCCACCCAGGCATCGAAGGCTGCGCGATCCGAGGCTGCTTCCTCGAACAAATAGCGGAAGCGTTCTTCGGAATGCGTGGCCTGGGAAGCCTCGAACAGATCATCGCCGTGTTTGGCGAGATCAAGCGGCTCCAAACGTACATAGCGGCCCTGAAGCACGATGCGCTCCGGCCGCGACTTAAGGGTCCAGTTGCTGAGGTCGGCCATGCTTCAAGCTCCACGAGATTGGCTGACCGAACCACTAATGCCGAACACGGCTGCGAGCGCTATGGCAAGCGTTGCGACTGATGAAGCCAGCGACCAGTTCAGCCGCGCCCGATAAACGGCATCCTGGTGGCCATCACCGTCATGAACTGCACATTGGCTTCCAGCGGCAGGCTCGCCATATGCACCACGGCATCCGCGACGTGAGCCACATCCATCAGCGGTTCCGGCGCCAGCGTGCCGTTGGCCTGCAAGATGCCCTTGCCCATCTGGTCGGTCATCTCGCTGGCGGCATTGCCAATGTCGATCTGGCCGCAGGCGATGTTGAACGGCCGGCCGTCGAGCGACAGCGACTTGGTCAGGCCGGTCATCGCGTGCTTGGTAGCGGTATAGGGCACGGAGCCAGGACGCGGCGCATGGGCCGAAATCGAACCGTTGTTGATGATGCGCCCGCCTTGAGGGTTCTGCCGCCGCATCAGCGCGAAGGCCGAGCGCGCGCACAAAAACGCGCCGGTGAGATTAACCCCAACCACCGCATTCCATGTCTCGACCGGGATCTCATCGATCGTGCCGCCGGCAGAAAAGATCCCGGCATTGTTGAACAGAAGATCAAGTCGTCCGAACCGGCTTTCAATGTCCTGAAACAGCGCCTCGACCGCGCTGTCATCGGACACATCGCAGGGATGAACGAGCGTCACGCTTCCCTCGCCCGCCAGCCGCGCGGTTTCTTCCAGCGCATCCCGACGCCGCCCC
>DCDI01000069.1 GCA_002316345.1 Phyllobacteriaceae bacterium UBA1059
GATGCAGTAACGCCGGGTGCGGCGGCCCGGCGCGTCTGGGCCAGCTCCCTTGTCCGGTGGACCGGCTGCCGTGTGGACACATGTCGCGCGGCGGCTTCGACGATACCCTGCTCAGGGTGCTGGACGAAGCGCCGGTTGCGGCGGCGCGGACATCGGCCGGGCTGCAGGTCCCGGTCGGGGCCTGACGACATCCGGAAACGACAGCACACCGCAAAGTGTTGCCGGCGATCGACGTGCCACTCCGTTACGGTATTACTGCAGAGTAGGCGAAACCGATCCTTGGTCCTGCAACGGTTAGCCGTGCCCGGGCGGCGGTCTCCAGTGGCGTAATGTCTACAGCCAGGTTTCAAGTACAACTGTGCAATGACGGAAGTCAAATCATGGGCATATCGGCCATGACATTGTTTCGTGTGAACATTTTCTTTTCGGAGATCTCACATGAACATGCTCAAGGCATTTGGTGTCACATCTCCACTTACTCAAGCTAATCGCCCGATACGTATACGCCTGTCACATCATCGAGGAATGCTCGACGATGTTTTGCAAGTCAAGCATCTCAATGGCCGCGAAACGCTGTGTGGGGGCTTTGAATACCGGCTGTTCTGTGTTTCCACGAATGCGTCGCTCCCACTCAAGGAATTTATCGCGCTGCCGATCGAACTTCAATTCGTCACGGACCGGGGGCAGCTACGCGCCATATGTGGCATCGTCGCCGAGGTTTCAGCCGGTCAGAGCGACGGCGGATTGGGCACTTATCAGCTGATCATGCGCGACGCTCTTGCCCTGATGGAGCAGCGCATCAACACCCGGGTCTTTCGCAATCTGAACGAGGTCGACATAACGGCTTCGCTCGTACGTGAATGGCACAGCGCGAATCCAATTCTGGCCAGGGCATTCGACCTTGATGTGTCAGGGATAGCCGGAAGCTACCCTGCACGCGAGTTCAGGATGCAGCATAACGAGTCGGACGCCGCTTTCTTGCGCCGACTGTGGAAGCAACGGGGCATTGCCTGGTTCTTCCGCCCAGGCAGGTCAGGTAAATTCCATGATTCGAATGGTTTTTGCCATACGCTTGTGCTGTTCGATACGCCGCACACGCTGTCATCGAACACATCCGGGACTGTGCGTTTTCATCGTGATGCGGGTACCGAAGTGCGTGATGGCGTCTTCAACTGGAGCGCTGCCCGAAGTCTGAGCGCAGGCGGCATTACCCGCCAAAGCTGGGATTATCGGCAAGGCCGGATGATGTTTGTCAATCGTCCGACAACCATGCAACAGGGCGATGCCGGTAGCCGGTTTGCTGCCAGCCTGGACGATTATCAGGTGGACGCGCCGCATCTTGGCGACGATGGCGACGATTACCGGCAGCTGGGAGAGTTGCGAATCCAGCGGCACGAATACGAAGCAAAGTGTTTTCGTGGCGAGAGCGGCGTACGGGACTTCAGCGTCGGGGAATGGTTTCGGCTCGACGGACATGCTGATATCGACATGCATCCGAATGATGAGCGCGAGTTCGTGCTGACAGAGCTGACGCTGGCTGCGGAAAATAATCTCCCCAAAGACATCGACGAACGCGCACGGAGGCTATTCGCTGCCAATGGCTGGGAGTCGTGCTCGGCAGACGCCAGCCTGGCCCAGGCAAGCGAAGAGCGCAATGTCAGGTATTCCAACCGTTTCAGCTGCGTGCGGCGTGGCATACCGATCGTGCCGGCCTACGATCCGCGAACCGACCTGCCACTGGTGCGCTTGCAAACAGCAATCGTGGTTGGACCGCAAGGCGAAGAGGTACATTGCGACGAACTCGCACGCATCAAACTGCGGTTTCCGGGGACGCGTGAAGAAGACCATCCGAATGGCGCCGGCGCCAGCAATAGCGACCGGGATTCAGCATGGGTGCGGGTTGCCAGCCATTGGGCTGGCGACCGCTGGGGAAGTATCAGCCTGCCGCGCGTCGGAGATGAGGTACTGGTGGATTTTCTGGGCGGCGATCCGGATAAACCGATTGTTGTCGGCCGTGTGCATGGCGGCAGGGCTGCTCCGCCAACCTTCAGTCACACGGGAGAATTGCCTGCGAACCGCTTCGTTGCCGGAATCAAAAGCAAGGAAGTACACGGACTGCGCTGCAATCAATTGCGATTGGACGACACCACGGGTGAGATCAGCGCGCAACTGGCCAGCGAGCATGGCTACAGCCAGTTGAACCTCGGTTGGCTTACGCATCCAAGAAGTGGTGGCGAAGGTCAGGCGCGCGGCGAAGGGGCGGAATTGCGTAGCGATCAGTCGGTGGTCCTGCGCGCGGCGCGGCTGATGCTGCTCACGACCCAGGCCATGATCGGCGCAAAGGGCAAGCAGCTTGAGCGCGAGCCGTTGCAGGAGCTACTGGAAGGCTCACAGGCACTTCTCAAGGAGCTTGGGGAATTTGCTGAACAACACCAGGCAATGCCGGTCGATCTCTTGCCGCACCAGCAACTGGCGGCGGAACTCGAGAATGCCGAACAAGGCAGTAATACAGGATCGGCAAGGAACGGACAAAGTGGTGCACCACTCATTGCGCAGTATGCCGATGGCGGATTCGTTTCCGCCACGCCGAACTCATCCGTCAGCTATAGCGGCCGCCAACAGAATATCGTCGCACAACAGCATATCCAGGCTGTGGCAGGACAGGGCGTGAATATCAATGCCGGCAAAGGCATTTCGCTATTCGCGCATCAGGACGGAATGCGACACATCGCGCGTGCGGGCAAGCTCGATATCCAGGCCCAGCAGGATGACATCGGTATTGCAGCCGGGCGCGACGTGAAGATCAGTGCAAGCCAGGGCGAAGTTGTCATTGCTGCCAAAAAGAGCATGACACTGCTTTGCGGTGGCGCGTATATCAAGATCGCTGACGGCCAGATTGAGTTCGGCTGTCCAAGCACGTTCACCGTCAAAGCTGGGATGCATAAATGGGGCGGCCCCGCCCGGCAAGAAGCGGAGCTTCCCTTCTTCCCAGCCGCCGAGCATACCAACTGGCTGAAGCTTGACTTGGACGGCCATCAGGGCACGCCGATGGCAGGCGTTCCGTACACCATTCATTTCGCAAACGGTCAACAAAAGAAGGGAACGCTCGACGGCAGTGGCATGGCTGAAGAGCGCAACCTTCCCGATACCGTTTCCAGGGTCGTCTACCACAACTCCCCCTCTGCAAAGGATGATCCGCGGCCGACCGTGGGCGACCTGCTGGCAAAGCTCGATCCACTGGTGGCCCAGGAGCCCAACCTGANNTTGATGAATTTGTCTCAACGTCGCGGGGAAAAATAATGGCCACACCGAACGAGACGCTGGATGCCTTGAATGAAATCCACGGACAAGAAAAGCCTGATGACGTCGGCTTGGGAGAATGGATCTGGAGGGCAGTACAAGGTGACTTCAATGCTGATCGAACAACTGGCCAAATCGGATTCGACATGGTGGTGTCACTGATTCCAGTGGTCGATACTTTATGCGATGTGCGCGACCTGTGGGCGAATATCCGGCAATACCGGAAGGAGCCAGGCAACAAGGTTACCTTGTTCTTCATTGCCACATCGGTCATCGGATTTATTCCCGAACTCGGCACCGTCGTGAAGAGTGCGCTGCGGCTGGTATGGGTCTATCTGAAACCACTGATCAAACACGCCGACGATATCAGCAATACCAGCAAGCTGGTGGCGGCTGCAGGCCGCGCATGTGATGCAGCCTTGCCGAAAATTACGGAGTATTTGCAACACAACCGGGTCGCGAAATGGGCTACTGCCGGCAAGCTGCCTGACATCTACCAGTTCGTGGCCAAGACGGTGCGCGAAGCATCGGACAAGATCAGCCCGGCAAAGTTAAGCCGGCTACTGGACGAAAAAATAGGCGAGCTGAAAGCCTTGTTAGCGAAGATACGCCCGATTGTGCCGAGCGTTGTTCGCGAACAAATCGATGATGCATTGAAATTTTTGGATGCAAAGCGGCGTGTCATCAGTGGGGCCGTGCAGGAATTTGCGCAGCCGGTCAAAACGATATTGAAGGTCTTTGCCAAGAAGTTGGATGATCAGGCATGGCGGGCAGAAATCCACCGGACTAATCGGGGATGGATTGCGCCGATTTCGGAGTCCGGGTCGGCGAAGTTGATCAATGCGAAACCTCCCAAGTGGGTGAAAAAACAGTCGGGGCCATTAGATCATCCGCCATTGAATCCAAAAGATCCTGCGGTGCAGAAAAAGATAGCAACCCATCCAGACCATCCTAAGCTTCAAGAGTGGATGATTGAAACTTTTTCAAAAAAAGGCGGAGGAATCCGAGCAGATACAATCAAAGGACCTGCTAAGCTGTATCGCATTGTTGATCCTTCAAACGAAGCAGGCGGAGTTTTCTGGGTTTCAGAAGCCGAATTCAAGAGTATCAAAAATCGCGATGAGTGGCGCAGCAAATTTGCTGTTAAACCAGAATGGAACCAAAATGGTTGGTTCGTTGAGTATGAAATCAAAGTGGGCGAGTCCTTGCCGGTATGGCGCGGTCCAGCGGCAGGTCAAGAGTTGAAGGGAACCGACTATTGTTTAGAGGGAGGGGGCGAGCAGATTGTGTTTTATCCGAATAGCCGAGACAAAATGGTTGAGGCCATGCCGCGGATAGACTCCAAAACTGGTGAGGCAGTTACCGATTCGTACGGGAATGTTGATAAGCGGGTCGAGTTCTCTGATGTGACCGGAGAATTGATTCCAACAAAATTGAGAGCGGAAATTACGGATCCAAGCATCAAAGGACCCTTTGAGACCGGATGGGGGGCGACAGATTACTCTCATCAAGAGGCAAAGAAAATTTTGCTAACCGTTCCCGCGTCACCTTAAAATTACAAAAAATGAGATAATAAATATGCGTAACCTAAATCTTGAAGCTGCCATTTGGAATCTATTTGCGTCGCCTGAATTTTTTCTTGAGGCTGCACGTGAATGTGATGATACATCAGAGTGGTTTGGTAATCTTGCTATTTCACGAAAGTCGGTCAACTTGGGACGAAACAATCAAGTTTTCGACACGCTCAAATCTCTTGCTCGCGATTTCAATCGAGGCGCCGAGTTGGCAAAGTTAGGTGACTATCAACTGGTATGGGATACTTCTCGATCAGTAAGAGGAGATATCCGAGGCATGATGGAGCAACCACTGCAGAGCTGGATGAGTGCGGCTGAATATAAGGAGTTTAGTGACTCCAGGATTGGACGAATTTCCACTTATGCACGTCAAATCAGCACGGTTCTGCATAATGCAATGGTTGGTGCGAAGTACTTTTGTGATGCAGGTGCAAACTGGTCAGACCGAAATAATGATGATGATGGCTTCCCAGGCGACGAAATTGTTGCATCCTATAAAGAATGTGCTAAGTCGTACTCAAGCTCTTCCATTTGGAGGCTTCCTGATATTTTGCCAGAATATCAAGTTGATACGTCAACTTCTTGTCAAACAGGCGATGAAGTCCCGTTGACTGGTATCTGGTATCCTAAAACCGGGCTCGAACGTCACAGTCTCACCTTTGCTATTAAGGGCGTGAGAATGCAACCGGTATTCCGCGTTACCAAGACAAGGGACGAACTCGAGGCTGAAGAAGTTGAATTCCCTTATCCAGAAACAGTTGCAGTGGCCACAGTGTGGCACCCTGTCATTCCATCTCTCTCTCAACCAGACACAACCCAAGAACTATGGGCAAAAGCTGGCCAGCCATGTCCAAAGGCAGGCGTTTGGCAACCAACCGATCCAGGTGAGGCTCAACGAACTTACCAGGAAGGAGAACCAATGCTCGACCTTAAGTCAGCATATGGTTTCACGGTCTGGCGCTGGGTCGCTGATCGATAAATGACCTCACGCTCTTCCGAGAGCAAGCGATGCAAAACGTGTGTCTTGTTGATCAACCTGAAGCGAACGAACGGTACTTACCGGCAGGAGGGGAACATGAAGGGCTTCATTCGACTCGGGGATTCAACCAGTCATGGAGGCAAAGTCGTTGCGGCTTCCAGCCTTGCGTTCGTGCATGGCATTGCAGTCGCCCGGCAGGGAGATGCGTGCATTTGCCCCGTCAAGGGGCATTCTTCCTGCGTCATTGCGCAAGGCGATTCACTGGTACTGGATGAAGGCAAACCAGTCGCATTCGATGGACATAAAACCTCATGTGGTGCGACTCTTATCTCATCGGTCCAGACGACGGGAAGAGACTGACATTGCTTCAGACCAGAACTAGCCCTACCAATCCCACCAGCAGCGCACCCAGCGTCGCGCGCCTGCGGCGCTTCCAGGCCGGTGGCCGGGTCGAGCGTGGCGTTCTGTCGCGCGCTCGAGGACACGAGCTCGATCAATCCTTGCCTGCCGTACTTCACCAGCGGCTACTGCCGCGTGGCCGGCGGCAAGCAACGCAGCGAGGACTGGGAAGCCGAACTGTCGGGCGAAGTGCTGCCCGGCCTGCAGGTGTTCGGCAGCTACACGAAT
>DCDI01000169.1:0-3118 GCA_002316345.1 Phyllobacteriaceae bacterium UBA1059
TCCAAGCCGCGCGCCGGCCAGGGCAAGGCCGAGCCGAAGTCGGTCGCGGTTCCGACCGAGCCGTCCGTTGCACGCTGGGCGCTGTCGGGCGAGAAGGTCGCGCAGAACACGAACGGCACCAAGGCCCCGTCCTTCGCCTACAACATCGTTCGCACCGCGCCGCGCGAGGTCTACACCTCAGGCTTCCAGCAGACCGACCTGTCGCGCAAAGCCAACCGCTTCAGCGGCAAGGCCGTGGAGTTCCTGCCGGTGGCGCAGTTCAACCAGAACTAAGACGTTCGCTTCATCAGCAAACAAAAAGGGCGGGATGCCGAAGCACCCCGCCCTTTTTGTTGTCTGGCCTGGTGATCTCAGGCGGTTTTTAGTTTCGCGGCCTCGGCAGCCAGTGCGGTGATCTGGTCCCATTCGCCCGACGCCACAAGCGCATCCGGTGCGACCCACGATCCACCGACGCAGACGACATTGGGCAAACCGAGATAGGTCGCGGCATTCGAGGGCGTGATGCCGCCGGTGGGGCAGAAGCGGATACCCTGGAAGGGCGACGCAAGAGACATGAGGAAAGCGGCTCCGCCAGCCTGTTCGGCCGGGAAGAACTTCATGATGTCATAGCCGCGCTCGGCTGCCAGCATGATTTCGGTGGCCGTCGTCGCACCGGGTAGAAGCGGCACGTCGCTGTCGGCTGCGGCATCGAACAGAGCCGGGGTCTGGCCGGGGCTGACGATATAGGTCGCACCCGCTGCCACCGCTTCGGCGAAGTGCTTGGGGTTGAGGATCGTGCCGGCGCCGACGACCGCTTCCGGCACTTCCGCTGCCACGCGGCGGATCGCTTCCAGCGCCTGCGGCGTGCGCAAGGTGATCTCCACCGCCGGCAAGCCGCCTTTCGCAAGAGCGCGCGCAAGAGGTGCTGCGTCTTCCGCGCGCTCGATCCGCAGAACCGGAATGACCGGCTGAGCTTCGAGGACGGTGCGCAGGCGATGGGACGAGATCATAGCAAAGCTCCAGGTGATGTCAGCTTCTAAACCGGTTCAAACGACCCGGCAACGTTCACCGCAGAGATAGGTTCGGTTGGTGCCGGAACCAGTCCGCAACGACTTGCAGAAACGTGCGGGGCTTATCCGGAGTGGGCGTGGTTGATGCGTGGGCAGGGCTTGCTGCGGGAGAAGGTGACGCTGTCTTGGCCTGCTTCTTCAAGCGTGTTGCGTGCCTGGCATAGGCTGCGGCCAGCTTCTGGTCGTAGCGGTTGGTCGCGTAGGCGGGGCCGTTGTAGCCTTTTGCAAAGGCCGCCCAGTTGCGGGTGCGGATAGCTGGCTTCAGACCTGCTTTGTCGCAATAGCGCAGCATCAGCTTGACCTGTCCGGCGACGCTTTCCCGGCATTCCGCGACAAGGGCGTCGACCGAGGCAAAAGCAAGCCAGCGCCAATGCCCGCCCATGACCTGGCCAAGACCCCAGGAGACCGATTCATGGGCTGCCTGATGATCGATGGCGGCCGCGCGGCGCAGCATCTTCCAGCGTTCCGCCTGGCTCGATGGATTGCGGATCGCGCCTGCGCGGGGATCGGCGAAGCTGGCTGCGCGGGCTTGGGCACGCTTCAAGCCGGTGAGCCGGCGGTCGAAATAATGGCCTTCGAAGCGGATGAGGGGTTCGTCGCGATCATCGATGCGCACGGATGCCTTGCCGCCGCTTTCCACTTCGGCGATGGCAAGCAGGGCGGCCGGATCGATGTCGGCGTTTTTGGCAAGCTGGATGATGGCGGCTTCGACTTGGGGGGCGAACATGCGTGCTTCCTTGTGGGTTAAAGGAGCACTGTGCGGGCCGTTTGCGGGGCGTGGATAAAGTTGCGCGCCGACCGCGGCGCGCCGTCACGCCGCGCCTGAGTTTTCTTGCCAGAAAGGGCGCGAAGCGGTAACGGGCGGCCATGACCCTATCCACCCCTTCCGTATCAGCGGAGATCGCCGATCTGCCGATCCGCGTCGCCGCGCTTTACCGCTTTGCCGCGCTGTCCGATCTTGAGCCGATGCGCGCTGATGTCCTGGCGATCTGCCGCGAGCATGGCATTGTCGGCACGCTGCTTCTGGCGCGCGAGGGCATCAATGGCACGATCGCCGGATTGCCGGACCGGCTCGACACAGTGCTCGGCGCTATCTGCGCGCGGATCGGGCTGACGGACCTCGAGCTCAAGTTCAGCGGCGCGCCGACCATGCCGTTTCGGCGCTTGAAGGTGAAGATCAAGCGCGAGATCGTCACCATGGGCGTGCCCGACATCGATCCGACCCTGTCGGCCGGCACCTATGTCGCGCCGGGCGACTGGAACGCGCTGATCGCCGATCCTGACACGATCGTGATCGACACGCGCAACGATTATGAAGTGCGGCTCGGCACCTTTGCCAATGCGGTCGATCCGGTGACCACGAGTTTCGGCGAGTTCCCGGCCTGGGTGGAAGCGCATCGCGACGAGCTGGAAGGGCGCAAGATCGCGATGTTCTGCACCGGCGGCATCCGCTGCGAGAAGGCGACGGCCTATGTGCGCGGCGCAGGCTTCGATGATGTGTTTCATCTCAAGGGCGGCATCCTGCAATATCTCGAGGATGTTCCGGCCGAAAACAGCCTTTGGCAGGGCGAATGCTTCGTTTTCGACGAGCGCGTTTCGGTCGGGCACGGGCTTAAACCGGGCAGCGTCATGCTGTGCCATGCCTGCCGCCATTCGGTGACGGAGGCCGATCGCGCCAGTCCGCTTTATCAGGAGGGCGTGTGCTGCCCGCAATGTGCGGAAACGCAGGACCCTGCCGACCGTGCGCGGTTCGCGGAGCGGCAGAAGCAGATCGAGCTTGCGCAGTCGCGGGGCAAGGCGCCGCATCTTGGGCCGCGCCTGGCTGAGTAGCCGGGCCTTCCTTGTAATTCCGCTTGGGGTCCTTACCTCCGTTTGGCCGGCATCCCGCCGCTCAACCAGACAGGAGCCCTCGATGTTCGACCCGAAGCAATTGCTTGATCAGTTTCTAGGCAGCCAGCGGCCGGGTGGTTCCGGTGGCTTGGGTGGTCTCGGTGGGCTTGGCGGCCTTGGTGGTGCCCTGGGTGGCGGCGCCGGCGGATCGCTGCGCGACCGGGCCGATCAGGTGCTGC
>DCDI01000169.1:3230-4348 GCA_002316345.1 Phyllobacteriaceae bacterium UBA1059
GCCGGAATGCTGCTCGGCACCAAGAGCGGCCGCAGCCTTGGCGGCTCGGCGCTGAAGATCGGTGGATTGGCTGCGATCGCCGGCCTCGCCTACAATGCTTACCAGCAGTATCAGCAGAGCCAGAGCGGACAGTCGATGGCAGGTGCAGGTGCAGGTTCTACCTCAGCGTCACCGGAACTGCTGCCGCCGCCGGAAGATACCGGCTTCCATCCCTCGCAGCATCCGCAGGGCGAAGATGAGTTCTCGCTGGTTCTCGTGCGCGCGATGATCGCGGCAGCGAAGGCCGACGGTCATATCGATGCGGACGAGCGGCAGAAGATCTCGGGCCGGTTGGGAGGAGCCGANNGGAAGCCGAGCGCTTCGTGAACGAGGAGCTTGCCAAGCCGATCGATCTGGATGCGCTGGTAGCGGCCGCCAAGACGGAAGAGCAGAGGGTCGAGATCTACACGGCCTCGCGCCTGACGATCGATCCGGAAACGCGCGCCGAACGCGGTTACCTCGATCTGCTGGCCGGCCGGTTGCAGCTGCCGGATGAGCTGGTCGAGCATATCGAGCAGACGGTGTCTGCCGCGAAAGCGACGGTCTGAGCATGATGTCAAAAAGCCCGGCTCAAGCCGGGCTTTTTCTTTTGTGCTGTGAAGAGCGTTACGCCAGTGCGTTGGTGAAGCGCTGGATGCGGATGCAGGCTTCTTCCAGGAGGGCTTCCGAGGTCGCGTAGGAGATGCGGAAGTTCGGGCCGAGGCCGAAAGCCGAGCCGTGAACGACCGCTACGCCTTCGGCTTCCAGCAGTTCGGACACGAAGTCCTCGTCGGAGCCGATCACCTTGCCGGATGCCGCCCTCTTGCCGATCACGCCCTTGCAGGACGGATAAACATAGAACGCGCCTTCCGGCGTCGGGCAGGAGATGCCGCTTGCCTGGTTGAGCATGGACACGACGAGATCGCGGCGGTTCTGGAAGATCGCCTTGTTTTTCGCGATGAAGTCCTGCGGACCGTTCAGCGCTTCTACCGATGCCCACTGGGCGATGGTGCAGGCGCCGGAGGTCTGCTGACCCTGGATCATGTCCATTGCCTTGATGAGCGCGACGGGCCCGGCCGCATAGCCGATGCGCCAGCCGG
>DCDI01000070.1:0-6956 GCA_002316345.1 Phyllobacteriaceae bacterium UBA1059
GATCTCAGGACGCCGCGCGGCGCGGTGCCACGGCGCCGATGGCGCGCGCTGTTCTGACTCAAGCCGCTTCCGCGGCGGCTTGCACCGATTCCACCGTCAATGCCGGCAAGGCCAGCGCGCGCCGTTCGCGCAGCAGCTGTTCGAACTCGTGCGCCGGCAGCGGGCGGCTGAAGTAATAGCCCTGCATCTCGTCGCAGCCATGGCTGCGCAGGTAGTCGAGCTGCTCGGCCGTCTCCACCCCTTCGGCGATCACCGCCAGTTTCAGGTTGTGCGCCAGCGCGATGATCGAGGTCACGATCGCGGCGTCGTTGGCGTCGACCGTGATGTCGGACACGAACGAGCGGTCGATCTTGAGCACGTCGATCGGGAAGCGCGACAGGTAGGAGAAGCTCGAATAACCGGTGCCGAAGTCATCGATGGACAGGTTCACGCCGAGCGCCTTCATCCGGTGCAGCAGTTCCACCGCCGGCGTGACGTCGCTCATGAACAGGCTTTCGGTCAGCTCGATCTCGAGGCAGGCCGGATCGAGCCCGGTCTCGCTCAAGGCCGATTCCAGGCTGGCCAGCAGATCGCTGGCGCCGAACTGGCGCGCCGACAGGTTCACCGCCACCCGCAGGCGCTGATAGCCGGCATCCTGCCAGGCCTTGTTCTGGGCGCAGGCGGTGCGCATCACCCAGGCCCCGATCGGGACGATCAGGCCGGTTTCCTCGGCGACGCTGACGAAGCGGTTCGGCGGCACCATGCCCAGTTCGGGATGGTTCCAGCGGATCAGCGCTTCCATGCCGACGATCTGGCCGCTCTTGAGGTCCACCTGCGGCTGGTAGTGCAGCACGAATTCGTCGCGGTCGAGCGCGTTGCGCAGCGCGCCTTCGATGCGCACCCGCTCCAGCGATTCCTCGTTCATGGCCGGCGTATAGAACTGGAAGTTGTTGCGGCCCATCTTCTTGGCGCGGTACATGGCGATGTCGGCATGCTCGATCAGGTTGTCGCTGCCGGTGCCTTCGCTCGGGTACACCGCCACCCCGATCGAACAGGTGACGAAGAATTCCTTGTTGCCGAGCAGGACCGGCTGCGCCACCGCATCCATCACCCGCTGCACGATCGCCGCCGACAACGGCTCCTCGCTGTGCTCGGACAGGATCACCACGAATTCGTCGCCCGACAGGCGCGCCACCGTGTCCGAATCGCGCAGCGACGAGCGCAGGCGCGCCGCCACCGTCATCAGCAGCACGTCGCCGGCCTTGTGGCCCATGCTGTCGTTGACGAACTTGAAGCGGTCGAGGTCGATCAGGGCAATCGCGGATCGCTGATCAGACACCGGCTTTTGTGCAAGACAATCTTCCAGCTGAGCCGAGAAATAGGCGCGGTTTGGCAAGGCTGTCAGGACATCGTGGCTTGCCAGATGCCGGGCATTGGCTTCGCTGAGCTTGAGTTCGATCAGGCTCGTTCTGAGACGTTTAAGAAGCAGCAGGAAGAGGACGGCAATAACAAGTGCTGCGCCTAGCAAGGCAGGCAGAAGGCGTCCAATGACCCTGGAGCCAGGCAGGTCGGGGCTCCAGACGATGAAGCCGATCGGTTCTCCGGTTGCGCCGGCATCAATCTGAACGGCAACTTCATTGGGATCGGGATCTGCCGAGCGAGCAAACCGGGCACCATTCAATCCTTGCTCGCGGCTTAGATCGTCAAGCGCGGCACCGTCCAGGAAGCGGATTGCGATCAGATATCGCATGTCTTGCGAAGTGAGAGGCAGCTCTCTTGAGCTGAGATCCTCGGCACGATTTATTGGCGCGATACCGGCAATTGTGGGACGGCCCTCGAGGCGCATCAGTTCAGCGAAGCTGCCGCGACGAGAACTTGATTCCGACGAGTTGGCGAGGACATTGTTGTTGGACATTCGACGAGCCGGATTCGCGCCAGGCTGTCTTTCACGCAGCAGCGGCAGCAGCAGCGGTCGAATCCATCGATAGCGTGCCTCCACTTCGGGACCCGAGCGCATCGCCAATTGTCCGTTGCCATCAACCACGAATGCTTGGTCGTAACCGAACACGGCAACAACGATCTTGCTTATCGTTTCCGCGGATTCCGGCCCAGCTACCTCCGACGCCAAGGCATCGCCGCTGCTGACCGGACTAGGAACACGGCTGACTTGCGAGGACAATAAAGCCATGTAGCCGGAGCTCACCTGGTCGATCGCTTCGGCCACCTGGTCGACCTGTTCGTGAAGGCGTTGATTAATGAGCGACCGCTGACGTTCAAGCGCAGCGGCATCGCTTTCAGCACCAGCCCAGAGGCCGGACAGAACGACGAGGCCTAGGGTTGCGAGTCCAATGCCCCCAATCAACCACAGGACGCTGCTGGAAGCATTTGCAGCGCAGTAAATTAGATAGCCAGGCTCTGGAAGTTTAAGACGCACAGACAATCCCCCACTAAGGCGGAGTATCTCGCCAATGCGTTGAGCATGCCTTACGAAACAACTGGAACTTGCATTTATGATTACATTGAAACGTCGATCCCGATTTCAATTTATCTTAAGCTGTTTCCGGCCACCGTTGTTGCGCACCGGAGCCGATTTGCGTTGCTCCATACAGCCGGGAGGTCTCATGCGCTTCGCCAATGCGTCACCGCTTTTCCCTGCGCTCTTCGCGGCTGTAAGTATCCTGATGATCGCCTTTCCAGACTTCAGCCAGGCGCAGAACAAAGAGATCACCAAGATTGCGGTGGAAGGCAGCTTTCCGCCCTTCAACTATGTCGATGCGGAGAACAGACTTCAGGGCTTCGACGTCGAGATTGCTCGCGCGCTTTGCGAGACTGCAAATCTTTCATGCGAGTTCATCATCCAGAAATGGGATGACATGATCCCGAACCTGAACGCGCGCCATTACGATGCTATCGTTTCCTCGATGTCGATGAGCGAGGAGAGACAGAAGCTCGTTTCCTTCACGAACAGCTATTATTCCAGCCCTTCGGTTTTCGTCGTTCGCAAGGAAACAAAGATGCTTGACTTCCAGTCGAGGTCTCTGGGCGGCCTCGCTATTGGCGTCACTCTGGATACAGTACAGGCAGCTTACGTCGCCGAGTTCTTCCCCGATGCAAAGGTGACGATCTTTCCCTCATCGCCTGATCTCTACAAAGGTCTCGCGGAAGGAAGCATCGACGTAGCGTTCGAGGACAAACTCGCGATCTATGACTGGCTGACAAACACAAAAGCGGGTGGCTGCTGCGAGTTCACAGGCAACGACATCATCGATCCCAAATTTTTCGGTGACGGTGCCGGGATCGCCATCCGCAAGGCAGATGACGACCTCCGCGCAAAATTCAACACTGCACTGGCCGAAATCACTTCGAACGGAACCTACGACGCTATCAACGCCAAATACTTCCCGTTCAGCATTCGATAAGCGTAAACTGCGTCGCGAAGGTGCAGTGTCGGAAGCAAAATCAGCTTCGATAAGCGCTTGAGAACCCACCTGCGCCATCTCACCACTTGCCATCTGACAGTCGTCACCCGAAAAGGAAACGAACCTGGAGGCGGCGGCGTGTTTCTTTCTGAACGGCATGCAACGATCATCGCATTGGCCAAGGAGAATGGCCGTGTTCTGGTCGGTGATCTGGCTGCGCATTTCAATGTCACTCCGCAAACGATCCGCAAGGAACTGAACGACCTTTGCAATCAGCGCCTGCTGACGCGCACCCATGGCGGTGCACTGTTTCCATCGGGCATAGAGAACATGGAATACGAAGCGCGGCGTCTCATCGCCGCCGCCGAAAAAGATGCGATCGGTCGGGCAGCGGCCGACATCATCCCGAACAATGCATCGCTGTTCGTCAATATCGGCACGACCACGGAAGCTGTTTCGGAAGCTTTGCTCGCTCATAGCGGCCTCATGGTGATCACCAACAACATCAACGTCGCCAACCGGATGCGTGTTTATCCATCAATCGAAGTCATCATCGCCGGGGGCGTCGTGCGCGGCTCGGATGGCGGCATTGTCGGCGAGGCAGCGGTGGATTTCATTCGTCAGTTCAAGGTCGATTATGCCGTGATTGGCGCATCCGCGATCGACCATGATGGAGCGTTGCTGGATTTTGATCTTCGCGAAGTAAAGGTCGCGCAGGCAATCATTGCCAATGCCCGCCATGTCATCCTTGTAGCCGACGCCACCAAGCTGGAGCGCACTGCGCCTGTACGGATCGGGCAGCTTGCGCAGGTCGACACCTTCATTACCGACCGATGCGACGTCGAAGCCTTACGCACAATCTGCGCCCAAAACGATGTTCGCCTTGTTGAGACCAGCATCAACTAAGTCGACATAGCGTTTGACATTCGTTTCGGTTTCAAACTAAACTCGCTTACTTTCGCTATGGTGCGGGATAAGCATCAGGCGGGGGTTGGAGGAGCTCTTTCAGCGGCGGGCGGATGTACGACATCCTTGTCATCGGCGGTGGCGTCAACGGCTGCGGTATTGCCCGCGATGCCGCAGGACGCGGCTATTCAGTGCTGCTCGCGGAAATGAATGACCTCGCCAGCGGCACGTCGTCCTGGTCTACCAAGCTCATTCATGGCGGCTTACGCTATCTGGAACATTACGAGTTTCGGCTGGTGCGCGAGGCGCTGATAGAGCGCGAGGTTCTGTGGCGGAATGCGCCGCACATCATCTGGCCGATGCGCTTTGTGCTGCCTCATGCTCAGGGCCTTCGGCCTGCCTGGCTGATCCGCCTCGGGCTGTTTCTCTACGACAACCTGGGTGGCCGCCGCCTTCTACCCCCTACCAGCACGCTCGACATGCGCAGCGATCCAGCCGGAATGCCGCTGAAGCCCGGGTTTGCAAAAGCGTTCGAATATTCGGACTGCTGGGTCGACGATGCCCGTCTGGTTGTCCTGAATGCGCGAGACGCGGCTGATCGCGGCGCTGAGATTCTGACCCGAACCAAAGTGGTGCGCGCCGTGCGTGATGGAGACCACTGGCGCGCCACGCTCAGCGACACGATCAGTGGCGAAAAGCGTGACATCACGGCTCGCCTGATCGTCAATGCGGCGGGTCCTTGGGTCGATCATGTCATTGCCGATGCGCTGAACGTTCCGGGAAAGCATCATGTTCGGCTGGTTCAGGGAAGCCACATCGTGGTGCGCCGAAAGTTCAGCGACCCGCGCGCCTACTTCTTCCAGAATCGTGATGGGCGGATCATCTTCGCTATTCCCTACGAGACGGATTTCACACTGATCGGCACGACGGACCGTGATTATACCGGTGAGCCCGGCTCGGCCGCGATATCGCAGGAAGAGACCGACTATCTCTGCGCAGCCGCCAGCGAATATTTCCGTGAGCCTGTTCGGCGCGAAGACATCGTGTGGACTTATTCCGGTGTCCGACCGCTCTACGACGATGGCGCGTCCAAGGCGCAGGAAGCGACGCGCGACTATGTTCTGAAATCCGAAGGTGGACCGGGGCAAGCGCCGCTCGTGAACATCTTTGGCGGCAAGATCACGACTTATCGTCGATTGGCGGAGTCGATGCTGCAAAAAATCGAGGCGCTGATCGGTCGTAAGGGCAGCGCCTGGACGGCGACGGCACCGCTTCCGGGCGGCGATTTTCCGGTTGAGGGCTTCGATGAGGAAGCCGACCGGCTTTTGCGCGATTACCCGTTCTTGGCGTCAAACGGCGCCCGCCGCCTGTCGCGGCTCTATGGCACGCGTGCCCGCTTCTTCCTCGGCAATGCGAATGCTGAAGCTGATTTGGGTCAAGTGTTCGGCCACGGCTTGACGGAAGCTGAGGTTCGGTACCTGATGGACCAGGAATGGGCGTTGACGGCGCAAGACGTCCTTTGGCGCCGCACCAAGATCAGCCTACACCTGGATGAGCGCCAAGTCGCTGTCCTCGAAGATTTTATAAGGACGACCGCCAAGCGATATCGACCCGCAGCGGAATAGAGCAAGACGGAGGGAGGCCGGAATGCTCGAAATCAGAAACGTCTCGACGTTGGTGGGTGGCCGAACGCATATCGATGGCGTTTCGATCAACCTCGAACGTGGCACGCTCAACGTTCTGCTTGGCCCCACCCTTTCGGGCAAGACCTCGTTGATGCGCCTGATGGCAGGGCTCGACCGGCCGACATCAGGCCAGGTGCTTGTTGATGGCAAGGACGTCACTGGCGTTCCGGTACAGAAGCGCAACGTCGCGATGGTGTACCAGCAGTTCATCAACTACCCCGCGATGACGGTCTACGAAAACATCGCTTCGCCGCTGCGTGTCGCCGGCAAGGACAAGGCCGCCATCGACAAGGCGGTCCGCGACGCTGCCGCCCTGCTGAAGCTGACGCCCTATCTGGACCGCATGCCACTCAGCCTTTCTGGCGGCCAGCAGCAGCGAACGGCTTTGGCACGAGCGATTGTCAAGAATGCCGAGCTGGTTCTGCTCGACGAGCCGCTGGCCAATCTCGACTACAAACTGCGCGAGGAACTTCGAGCCGAACTGCCTCGCTTGTTCGCCGCAACGGGCGCCGTCTTCGTTTACGCGACCACTGAGCCCCATGAGGCCCTGCTGCTGGGCGGCAACACAGCCACTCTTTCCGAAGGGCGCATTACGCAGTTCGGGCCGACTGTCGACGTGTTCCGCAAACCGCTTGATTTGATAACGGCGCGAACTTTTGCCGACCCGCCGCTGAACACGCTGCCCGTGCGAAAGGCAGGCACCCGTCTCGAGATTGAGGGTGGACCCGCCTTGCCTTTGCCGCCGAATGCGAACGCCACAGCGGACGGCCCCTATACGATCGCCATCCAGCCGCACCACCTCTCACTGTCGACACCCGCTGGAGAGGCCATCGCGCTCAAAGGCCGCGTTTCGATCGTGGAGATCACCGGCTCAGAAAGCTTCGTGCATCTCGATTTTTCCGGCACGCGCTGGGTCATGCTTGCTCATGGTATCCACCAGTTCGAGCAGGGCGACGAGGTCAATTTC
>DCDI01000070.1:7007-45290 GCA_002316345.1 Phyllobacteriaceae bacterium UBA1059
CATCCGGCTGCGGCAAGACCACCCTGCTCAACATCATCTCCGGCCTGGTGCAATCATCCGAAGGGCGCATTCTGTTCAACGGACGGGACGTGACGCCGCTTTCGACCCAGGAGCGCAACATCGCCCAAGTGTTCCAGTTTCCGGTCATCTACGACACGATGACGGTTTACGACAATCTGGCCTTCCCGCTGCGCAACCGGGGCGTGGCCGAACGGGAGGTGGACCGCACGGTTCGCGAAATCCTGGCCATGATCGACCTGGAGAGCTGGACCAACCGCAAAGCACGGGGGCTTACGGCCGACCAGAAGCAGAAGATTTCGCTCGGCCGCGGCCTCGTGCGTGCCGATGTCAACGCCATCCTGTTCGACGAACCGCTGACGGTCATCGATCCGCACATGAAGTGGGTTTTGCGCTCGCAGCTGAAGCAGCTCCACAAGCGCTTCGGCTACACGATGGTCTATGTCACGCACGACCAAACCGAGGCGCTGACCTTTGCAGACCAGGTTGTCGTGATGTTCGAAGGCGAGATCGTCCAGATTGGAACGCCAGCCGAACTTTTCGCGCGCCCCGAACACACCTTTGTAGGCTATTTCATCGGCTCGCCCGGCATGAACGTGCTGCCGGTGACATTAGAGGGCGGGACCGCGAGGATCGGCACCAACGAAATTCAACTGCACACCGCGCCAGCCCAAGCTCCAAACGGCAAGATCGAACTCGGCATCCGGCCTGAATTCGTGCGGATCGGGCGCGAGGGGATGCCTGCTACGGTTACCAAGGTCGAGGATGTCGGCCGCCACCGTATCGTACGCGCCAAAGTGGAAGGGCACGAGGTTGCGGCGATCCTTGGTGAGGATGACGAAATCCCAACCGAGCCTCGGATGATCTTCGACCCGGCCGGCATCAATCTCTACGCCGACAACTGGCGAGTGGAAACGGCGCAATGAACAAGACCTGGAACAACAAGGCTTGGTTCATGGTGCTGCCCGTTCTTTTGCTGGTGGCGCTCTCGGCGGTCATTCCGCTGATGACGGTGGTCAACTATTCGGTCCAGGACACGTTCGGAAACAACCAGTTCTTCTGGGCGGGCACGGAATGGTTCCAGGAGATGCTGACTTCGGACCGCTTCTGGGCCGCGATGGGCCGCAATCTGATGTTTTCGGCCATCGTGCTGGCGATAGAAATTCCGCTGGGGATCGTCATTGCGCTGAACATGCCGAAATCCGGGTGGGGCGTGCCGGTATGCCTTGTCTCGATGGCTTTACCGCTCCTCATTCCCTGGAACGTCGTCGGCACGATTTGGCAGGTTTTCGGACGCGTCGATATCGGCTTGCTCGGATATTCGCTGCGCCAGATTGGTATCGACTACAACTACGTCAACGATCCATTCGACGCCTGGGTAACGGTAATCGTCATGGACGTGTGGCACTGGACCAGCCTCGTCGTCCTGCTTTGCTATGCGGGCCTCGTCTCGATCCCGGATGCCTATTATCAGGCTGCAAAGATCGACGGCGCTTCGCGGTGGGCCGTGTTTCGCTACATCCAGCTGCCGAAGATGAACCGCGTCCTGTTGATTGCCGTGCTGCTGCGCTTCATGGACAGTTTCATGATCTACACCGAACCGTTCGTGGTCACCGGCGGCGGACCAGGCAACGCGACGACCTTCCTGTCGATCGATCTGGTCAAGATGGCGGTGGGCCAATTCGACATCGGCCCTGCGGCAGCCATGTCGATCATCTACTTCCTGATCATTCTGCTCATGTCATGGGTCTTCTACACGGTCATGACCAACTACGATGCGGAGCGGTGACATGAACAACACCGTATCGCGCGTTGACCTGGCCGGCACGGCAGCACCATCGCTTGCAGCCTCCGACAAGCTCGCCCGTTCGATGCGCCGACGCGGCGACGAGAGCCGCTTCTGGTGGCTGGTTCCCCTGCTCTACATCCTGTTCCTGATGCTGCCGATCTACTGGCTCATGAACATGAGCTTTAAGACGAACCAGGAGATCCTCGGCACATTTTCGCTGTGGCCGCAGAGCCCGACGCTTCGGAACTACCAGGTCATTCTGACAGACCCATCCTGGTACAAGGGTTACATCAACTCGATCATCTACGTGGTCATGAACACGGTAATTGCGGTGACAGCAGCCCTGCCCGCGGCCTATGCCTTTTCCCGCTATCGGTTCCTCGGCGACAAACACCTGTTCTTTTGGCTTTTGACCAATCGCATGGCGCCACCGGCGGTCTTCGCCTTGCCCTTCTTCCAGCTTTATTCAGCCTTCGGGCTCATCGACACGCACATCGCGGTGGCGCTCGCGCATTGCCTGTTCAACGTGCCGCTGGCGGTGTGGATCTTGGAGGGCTTCATGTCGGGGGTGCCGAAGGAGATCGACGAGACCGCCTATATCGACGGCTATTCCTTTCCGCGTTTCTTCGTGAAGATCTTCATGCCGCTCATCGCGAGCGGCGTCGGTGTCGCAGCGTTCTTCTGCTTCATGTTCTCTTGGGTCGAACTGTTGCTCGCCCGCACATTGACGACCACCGAAGCCTANNCAAGCCGATCTCCGCGATCATGACGCGCACCGTTTCCGCTTCCGGTCTCGACTGGGGCGTCCTGGCGGCAGCTGGAGTTCTGACCATCATCCCCGGTGCACTCGTGATCTGGTTCGTGCGCAACTACATCGCCAAGGGCTTCGCCCTTGGTCGGGTCTGAGCGGAGGATTTGACCATGAACCTTTCCTGGATGGCTTGGACCCTGCCGACCGCAGCCTTTTTCGTCATGATCCTGCTTTTGCTGGTCGGCATGGCAGCCTGGGAATACGCCTCTCCTGGCGGTAATCCGCGCGTCGGTATCCTGCGCTTCGAGACGACGCGCGGCGACCGGCTCTTCGTCTCGCTGCTCGGCAGCGCTTTTATCCATCTCACATGGCTCGGGCTGATCGGTCCCAATCTGTGGTGGGCACTCGCTCTTTCGGTGGTTTACGCGATCGGCGTCTTCCGTTTCGTCTGAGGGAGGACTTGTGGTTCCGGCTGGAAGGCCGGAGCCAAATGCTAGGGAAGTGAACGCGTCGCTTTTCCAGGGAGGAACGAACATGCGACTGAATTTATTGGCTTCCAGCAGCGCGCTCGTGCTGCTTTGCGGCTTGGGCACCGCTCATGCTGGTATGGATGAGGCGAAAGCCTTCCTTGACGCGGAGATCGGCGACATGTCGACGCTCGACCGTGCCGCGCAGGAAAAGGAAATGCAGTGGTTCGTGGATGCGGCCAAGCCCTTTGCGGGCATGGACATCAAGGTCGTTTCGGAAACACTGACAACGCATGAATACGAATCCAAGACGCTGGCCAAGGCGTTCTCGGAAATTACGGGCATCAACCTGACCCACGACCTCATCGGCGAGGGCGATGTCGTCGAAAAACTGCAAACACAGATGCAGTCCGGCGAGAATGTGTACGATGCCTATGTCAACGACAGCGATCTGATCGGCACGCATTGGCGCTATCAGCAGGCACGCTCGCTGACCAAGTGGATGGCGAACGAAGGCAAGGACGTCACGAGCCCGACGCTCGACCTTCCCGACTTCATCGGCACCAAGTTTACCACTGCGCCTGACGGAGATCTGTACCAGCTTCCCGACCAGCAGTTCGCAAACCTCTACTGGTTCCGCTACGATTGGTTCAACGACGAGAAGAACAAGGCCGACTTCAAGGCGAAGTACGGCTACGACCTGGGCGTTCCCGTAAACTGGTCTGCCTATGAGGACATTGCCGAGTTCTTCACCGGCCGCGAGATCGACGGCAAGAAGGTCTATGGCCACATGGACTACGGCAAGAAGGATCCGTCGCTCGGCTGGCGTTTCACCGACGCTTGGCTTTCGATGGCCGGCAATGGTGACAAGGGCCTGCCGAACGGTCTTCCGGTCGACGAGTGGGGCATCAAGGTCGACGAGAACTCGCGTCCCGTCGGCTCCTGCGTGGCTCGCGGCGGCGACACGAATGGCCCGGCTTCGGTCTATGCGATCCAGAAATATCTCGACTGGATCAAAGCCTATGCGCCGCCGGCTGCACAAGGCATGACCTTCGGTGAGTCTGGTCCCGTACCGAGCCAGGGCGAGGTTGCCCAGCAGATGTTCACCTACACGGCATTCACGGCCGATTTCGTCAAGCCAGGCCTGCCAGTGGTGAATGCGGACGGCACGCCGAAATGGCGTTTCGCCCCCTCGCCCCATGGCGTCTACTGGAAGGACGGCATGAAGCTCGGCTACCAGGACGTGGGCTCCTGGACCCTGCTGAAGTCGACCCCTGATGATCGCGCGAAAGCCGCCTGGCTCTACGCACAGTTCGTTACCTCAAAGACCGTGGACGTGAAGAAGAGCCATGTCGGCCTGACGCTCACGCGTGAATCGACCATCCAGCACAAGTCGTTTACCGACCGCGCCCCGAAGCTCGGAGGACTGATCGAGTTCTACCGTTCGCCCGCGCGTGTCCAGTGGTCGCCGACCGGTACGAACGTCCCGGACTATCCGAAGCTTGCGCAGCTTTGGTGGCAGGCAGTCGGCGACGCTTCGTCAGGTGCAAAGACCGCGCAGGAGGCGATGGACTCACTTTGCTCCGAACAGGAAAAGGTCATGGAGCGTCTCGAGCGCGCAGGCGTTCAGGGCGATTTCGGACCGAAGATGGCCGAGGAGCACGATCTCGAATACTGGAACAAAGATGCAGTCGCCAAGGGCAACCTTGCGCCTCAGCTCAAGATCGAGAACGAGAAAGAAAAGCCGATGACCGTCAACTACGACGAGCTGGTGAAGAGCTGGCAATAGTCGCTTCGGCTAGGAAGTGAGGCGGGGGGGCGAACGACCCCCCGCCCGTTCCTTGGCAGCGGTGCAAACCGGACAAGAGAATGAAAAAGCATATCCTCGCCATCGACCAGGGCACGACATCGTCGCGCGCAATCGTCTTCGACACGAAGATGGACATCATCGCAGCCGGACAGAAGGAATTCGAGCAACACTATCCACAATCCGGCTGGGTCGAGCATGACCCGGAAGACATCTGGGATACTGTTGTCTGGTCGGTCAACGAGGCGCTCAACACTGCCAGGCTGAAGGCGGACGACCTCGCCGCGATTGGCATCACCAACCAGCGCGAGACCGTCGTGATCTGGGATCGCGCGTCGGGCAAGCCGATCTACAACGCGATCGTCTGGCAGGACCGGCGGGGAGCGTCGTTGTGCCGGACGTTGCGGGAAGAAGGGTACGAGCCGACCTTCTCCCAGAAGACGGGTCTGCTGCTCGATCCGTACTTCTCCGGCACCAAGATCGCCTGGCTGCTGGACAATGTTCCAGGTGCGAGAGAGCGCGCCGAGCGGGGCGTACTGGCTGCGGGAACGATCGACACGTTCCTGATCTGGCGTCTGACAGCCGGCAAGGTTCACGCAACGGATGCGACCAACGCTTCACGCACACTGATCTACAACATCGTTGAGAACCAGTGGGACAAGGAACTGCTCGACATTCTGAGGATTCCGGCTTCGCTGCTTCCTCAGGTGCATGATTGCGCCGCCGACTATGGCTTCACCGACAGGTCGCTGTTTGGGGTGGAAATACCGATCCTCGGCGTCGCCGGCGATCAGCAGGCGGCTACAATCGGGCAGGCATGCTTCGAGCCGGGTATGATCAAGTCGACCTACGGCACTGGCTGCTTCGCCGTCCTGAACACAGGCAAGGAGATCGTGCGATCGGAGAACCGGCTCCTCACCACCATCGCCTACCGGCTGAACGGTGAAACCACCTATGCCCTTGAGGGCTCGATCTTCATCGCGGGCGCGGCAGTGCAATGGCTGCGCGATGGCGCCCGGATGATCTCGAAGGCAGCCGACGCCGGGGAACTTGCCGAACAGGCAGACCCGACCCAGACAATCTATTTCGTCCCCGCCTTCGTCGGCCTCGGTGCGCCGCACTGGGATGCGGACGCACGGGGGGCGATCTATGGGCTCACCCGCAACACCGGTCCGGCCGAGTTCGCACGGGCCACGCTCGAATCCGTCGCGTTCCAAACCAGCGATTTGCTCGATGCGATGCACAAGGACTGGAAGTCCAGCGGAACAAACACTGTGCTGCGCGTCGACGGCGGCATGGTAGCTTCCGATTGGACCATGCAGCGGCTCGCCGACATCCTGGATGCGCCCGTCGATCGTCCGCGCATTCTGGAAACCACCGCGCTCGGTGCAGCCTGGCTGGCCGGCAGCCGATCTGGCCTATGGCCACAAGAAACGGGATTTGCAGATAGCTGGGCGCTGGAACGGCGGTTCCAGCCGACCATGGGAGACGGCGAGCGGCTAAAAGCAATCAAAGGGTGGCGTGAAGCCGTGAAGCGCACATTGTCAGATCCACCGACCCACGACTGACTGACGCAGGAAAGCTAAAAGCTGCCTGTCCTTGTCCTACCAAGTTCGTCAGCGTAAACGAGCTGTCGACTTCCCACTGCGCCGACCATGCGTTTGATCGCAGGCGCGTGAAAGCGCTTGTGTGGTATAATCGCCATGAGGACATGGCCTGCGACCAGAACCGCCAACGTCGAGATCAGGCTCCGTGCTCACCCGTCCGCTGTAGGTGCATGCCAGCACGGTCTTGCTTTTCGTGTCAGGTCGAACACGCCACTGGCTGATGCGCGATTGTCTGGCGCGCTGCCGTTCACAAAAGGTCGCTACTCCCGAGTCGCGCCACCTAGCTTTGGCAGGGCAGAAATTCGGATTTGAACAGTAGCTTAGAATGTTTATAACTTGCATTTGCAAGTGACGAAGGCCAGGCGCGAGATTGGCACTTCCTTGATGGCTAATGCGCTTAGCGTGTTCCTGCCTTGTCGCGGCGCCGGCGCAAACAGGAAGCGAGCTTGAAGCGAGTTACCACGTAATTCAGATCGCGATCATCATTGCCTCGATGTTAATGGTCGACTCTGTGAGCGCAGAGCAAGCGTTGTGAGCAGTGCAGACCGTCGCGTCGAGCCTCGTCCGGCATGACGATGGTGGAGTACGAAGGTGAGCTTCTATTGGACTTGTTGAAACAAGCCGGATCATGGATCTGCCGGGTCACCATGCCGAGCTTCAGCATACGTTTTTGGTAACAGCGCGCGAGGGCTATTCGGTGGCCTTCTCAATCGGCGAGATCAGTCCCGACTTCGGAAGCAGGCCCATGATAATCAAAAAAAACTTGCACGGAAAACCCTTGCTGCCGAGCGAGTAAGTAAGTTGTGTACCCACCCTCAGAAAGAGGTGGCCTCGGGGGAGGCCTTGAAGCTTCGAAAGCAGACCGGAAAGTGGTTGCAGCGCCTACGAGAGGCCGCTGGTTTGTCCCAAGGCGAACTCTCCAAGGCTTTAGGGATGCGTTGCTACTCATTTGTATCGCAAGTTGAGTATGCGCGCGTGCCTCCCGGGCAGCTCGGCCAATGGGCAGATGCGCTGAACATCCCGCCGCGTCAGTTCGCAATCACGTTAATGAGCCATTATGATCCTGTGAATTACAAGAGCATCTTTGAAGGCAACGACGCTCCGACTGCATCAGGTAAAGAAATATACTTTTCTGATTGCGAACTTGAAGGATAGATTTTTTCATATCTAGCCTTGATACTTCATGTCTTCATATGGATGATGGCAAAGTTTAGCCATACAGCGTTTTCTATTCAGGTGAAGCCTATAAGAGAATAGTCCTAGATTTGACTTTTTGATCGCAGTAAAAGACACTTGCGTTTGATGATCCGGTAGATTTCGATCCCAACCTTCAAACCATTTCCAGGTAGCTGCTTGGAGGATGACTCATAGCGCCGCCATCGGTTGAGGCGCATGATAACCTCCTAGAGGAACACGTCACGTGCTCCTTCCACATTCCGTCATTTGGATTACTCGGCGAAGACATCTGCGATGATCGCGTGGTTAAGCGCGCCAGATAAGTGGATCCTTGAGTATTCAGGATTCCATCTTATTCTTGCTCAGCGTGCGTTCAAGGCGCGTAGGAGCTTCTTTGATTCACGATTCTGGGAAGCAGTCACCACATCTTAATCGGCGTCTACAGCAGCATGGCCAACCTCAAGCAGTCAGCGCTTCAATGCAAATAGGTGGAGCGAGCGATGCCGCGTGCGTAGGCCACTTATCAGCGGCGACCTCGCTGCATGGAGGTGATCACTTCAACGCTCCCGGACGGGACGTAAAGGCTTATGGCATGGTCTACGCCTTGGCGCATGCTTATGTTTCACTGAGATGCCAAACCTGCGATAAAGTTTGGTGCGCTCAAGCTCAAGCCTTGGATCAACCCCCATTGGCGGTACACAAAGCCGCCAGGCTAGCGCTTTTCCGATAGGTAGGTCGCTCAACATTAATCGTCCGAACGTTTCGCTCGGCTGCAACTGCTGTTGAACTATAGGCTTTAAAGACCGGAGCATGATGGACCGCTGGACATGGCGTAGAGGAGGTTTATCAGCGCTAGCCTTTTTGATCAGGTATTTATACATGAAATCAGCGCAGGGGGCAGGCTCTAGCTTCTGCGCGCAAGTACCTGCGATAGGACGAATTTGGCCGACGAACAATATGCGGTAGCGATCAAGCAAGCTTGTTTGCAAAAGGGCTCCGCCTTGTTCGGGCGGGAGATGGGACCATCGCGCAAACAGAAGCGCACCATTAAGCAGCTGGGTGCGAATCTGAAGTGTCTCGGATACAAGGCTCTTATAGCCGGTTCGCCACCTTCACCTGCGAACAGTTCACTCGGGTATGATCGGTAGCAGCAGACAAGCGCGTCGGCACCTTCGTTCCGCTCATTTCTATCTCGGCCGAAGCGTTCCACTTCGACCCAGGCGAGCGTTTGGCGATCAACGAGGGTGTTCAAACCATGCCGCAGGTGGCGCACTTTAGCCCAAGCTACATCCTCGTCTTGCCTGTACGTGCTTACATCCTTCGAGCCAACAAGATCCTGTTCGATGCCTGCAGACGCTTATACCCCGTCTAACATCTCATACCTTTAACAATATCTTGCCTTCGTGTCGCCGATACCAGCAGCAGCCCTCACCCTGCCTTACCCTAGTTTACCGCGTCGAACTGCTAAAAGACGGGAAAGTCGCCTAACCGCGGTAGCTACAACCTTACGGGCGGTATCCAGTTTCCGACGTCTTAACCTTATTGAATTAGAAAAGTCTATATCACTCCTTAGATAGTCCAGAATGCGAGCAGACGGCCGGATCTCCCAGTCAGGAAACAACCTGTCGTAAGCGGGCAATTCGAACGCACTGCTATTCCCAAGTTCATTACTATCACTAACTATCTGCGATATGATTGAGCCCGCGGAGGCCCCCGGCGGGATGAATCTTACCAGACCCAGCAGTTCTGAGCCAAGCTTATTAATGTTTATAGCAGAACCTACAATATACACCCGCCCCCCGCTCCACATAAATTCCGCCACGGACGACGACAGGCCACCAAGGTAGACGTTGCAATGGATTAATCTCTTAACGTAATCGCGGCCCGCCTCAACAAAAAAACGGCTTCTACTTTCAAGTTTTTCGATCCGTGCAACAATATCAGTCTGATTGGCCAGCTGCAGCTGCCTTAAGAACAATGGGTGACGGATCAGGTATACTGAAGCTGAACAATCTTCCTCAAGAATTTGCTCGACCACGTCGATCTGAGTGGATAGCGAGCTTGAAGCCTCCGACCAACGCGGTCGCCACGCGATAACCATCGGACCAGGCTGAGGAGTTCGATCAATGTCCGATGTATATTCTTCAAGCTTTGTTATACCAACCGGCACAAATTTTCGGGCACCAGGAAAGAGATGCTGAGACTCAACAAACACCGCCCTACAGTTTGCGTAAAACGGATTGTAACAGAGATACTCCAGCTCACGAGACCATTTTAAAAGCGAAACGCCATACGAGATGCATAAGACTTTGTAACGACGCGCAGCCTCGATGGACCTCAGTAACTCTGGACGATACTCGTCATAGGGAGACAGGTAAAAAATATAATCCAACTGGATCTCATCAAAACTATTGACTTGATGCACCGACCATGCTGGATGTTCTGAGCAGATTATTGACTTTATCTCTTCTGCCGCCAGTACAATATTACCTTCGAGATCAGTCCGGTCGCAAACCAGAGCAGTAACGCAAAACGACTGGTCTACAGTCATCCGATCAATAGTCGATCTAGCGGTATTCGTATAAACATCATCGAATAGAAACGCTACCCGCGCCTTGCCGCGAACGTTACGCATCGGCATTGGCAATCTCCCAGATCTGCAATTTACTGAGTCCAAACAGTTCAAAGCAATGAGAGTTGTCCGCCAGACATTCGTAAGCCAGCATTACCCCTTCAGATCTAAGGATCGGATCCACGTGCTGAAGAAGCAGCCAAGCTAGCAAAACCCTTGAATCAATGTCCTGCGTATTCACAATGGGAAAGTACGACGCAAGTTTCTTTCTAATAATGTTAATGGCACCCTTGTTACGATACAGAGATCGCGCAATACTTCTCCGTTCTAGCTGCATACGTTTATTATTACTTGAGCGAGACAAGTTATTCTCGTGAACGCGATATTGTGCCCAGCATGACGATGATATTAATAGATTAAACCCCGTGACAGCGGCCCTAATCCAATATTCATAGTCCTGTAACTGCAGTAAGGATTCATTAAACATACCTGTCTGCTTGAAAACGTCGCGATAACCAAACGTTGTCGAGGCGCAGATGACGTTGCCTCTGCTAATTAAGTATGACAATGGATCCTCATTAAATGCGTCAGAGTCCGTACGATTAAACGCGGGAAATATATCTGATCGCAGCGAAACACCGTCATCATTGATTNNTCTGGCCTGCAAAACACAAGGTCGGCATTTGTTCTCTTAAGCTCTGCTAATGCAATGTCAAATCCACCGGGCAAGAGGTCATCATCGGAAGCTAAGAGCGCAACATAATCATTGGTGGCTAGCGCTAGACCGGCATTAGTTGCTGCGCTAACTCCTTCACGGACGGTGGACAACCTAAAGGTCATATCAGCATCGGCATTGGCCCTCAACAGCTCGACAGAGCCATCGGTAGATGCATCGTCCGTTACTATTATTTGGTGCCCAGCTCGTGCAAGTTCACCGAGCTTTGGAAGTAATCGCTCCAGATATGGTCGATGATTGAAGCTTGTAATGACCAGAGACACATTGATCATCTAGCCTATCCTATCAACCAACGCAGGCACATCAATGCGGAAATCGTCGTGAACCGAATACATGCCTTCAACTCTACCGGAACGTGGACCGAACATGATTTCCACCTCGAAGCCGGCAGGCTTAGTGATTAGGTTCCAAAGGTTGAGCTGATGATGTTGGCTGTCGGAATAAAGTACAACAGCCCGAGTTGAAGGACGGCACCAAAGCAAATTGGTCAACGCTGCACCTGTAGCGCCAACCACCAGATCCGCATTATGAAACAAAGCTACCTGATCTCGAAAAGTGAAGTCCTCTGGTTGAATAACCTCAAAGCCAGACTTGATCATCGAGTGGATAATTTCATCTTCATTCAAGATTCTACGGTTACCAGATCGCCGACGCACGTAAAGTTTGCGACCGCCGGACTTGTCAGCGTTCAAGCTAAGACAATTTTCGACGGTTCTTTTGACGGTCTTTAGCTGTTCGAAATCGAGCGTAAATTCCCAAGCTTCGGCTTTCCGACTATATATATCGAGTATCCTGGCCGTGTCCGAGACATAGTCTAAGTTTTCTACCGCATAAAGAACGCCCCTCTCCAGCTTCTCTATGGCTCGACGACCCTGAAACAAACAATCTATAGCATCGTAGTAACTGGCGGGCAGATTTGCCGACAGCAGGGCCGGTAAATCTTCGGGCATTCCCACGACATTGATCGCCCTACAAAGCACCTCAGCTACAAAATGAAAATAGTTATAGTCTGCTTCGGCCATGAGGTGCACCCCCGACCTGATGACGGAATTGTTCTTCAACTTGTAGCCGAGCGCTATACGTTGATCGTCCGTAGACCAAGTTTGGCGATATTTCTGGGTTATCGTCACGTCTAATGCGGTATCGAACCACTCATCAGATAGTATACCTATATTTGGGTCTATAAGTATCCTTGTTCCAGCCACCAATTCAACGTTTCTATAATTAATGACCTTCCCGCCGTAAACCGATCGCTGAGGAGACCTTCCGCGTGATGGTTCTAAAGGATATAAGTTACCGACAAACGCGCCTTGACGACTTTCCCACGGCCCTAAAATACGGCGGTGATGGGGCGAAAACTTAAGATCTCGCCCGCGAAGAGACGTGGATACCTGTTGTTCATCTGCAAACGGGTTTGGTAGTCTGTTCTCTACAGCCCCGTACTGCACAAAATGAAACAACGGATTGCATCTAGCGGCAGCAACATCGGCATAGCGGGTAATATACCAATGAACATCAAAGTTTGGGTTCGGGCTAACTTCACGGTCTAACCCTGCTCTTAAATAATGGTGCAGCGGATGGTCAGTATATAGATTCAGTTTAGACAAACTTTCCAGATAGAACGCGGAATCAAAGTCGGGGTGCGGGTTGAACCCTTGAGCTTCTCCTTGTTCCAGGAAATGCAGCAATGGCTCTGCCTCAGTCGCTCCGGCCAAGTATTCGCTGCGATACCAGTGGGCATCAAACAATTCGCATGGGATCCGATTTTCGAAGGTACCAAATTCAATCCAGTGTTCCATTGCTTGATGCGTCGGAACATCTTTGTACCGAGAGGAATACTCCGCGGGATCGAAATACCGATTAGGCGCTCTTCCCTCATCCAACCCGAAGTTAATGAAGTGAAGGCGCGGATCGCCTCCGTCCGACTTGACGTCCTGATAACGCGCCAAGTAGTAGTCTGAATCGACATACCGAGCGATGTGTTCTCTTTTTGCCATTTGTGGCAAGTATCCCTTAGCCCGTCTCACCGACGATCACGGCTTAAATGAGTTGATCGTCTCAGCCACATAGGCAACCTGAGCATCGCTCATAGTCGGACCGATAGGGATGCTCAACATTTGTTGAGACAAACGTTCTGCTATCGGCAAATGTATAGATGCATATTCCTTATAGCACATCTGCTTATGCGGCGGGACAGGATAGTGAACCCCAGTTCCAACCCCGCGCTCATGCAAGAAAGATTGGAGACGATCTCGCTCCCTTGCACAAACAACAAATAGATGATGAACAGGCACGTGTCCCATGGGCTTTTGCGGTAGGACGACTTCGTCTGTATTGATAGTGTCCAGATAATATGCTGCTATCGACCGACGCCTCTCATTCCAGCCGTTCAGTCGCATCAGCTTAACGCGCAAAAATGCTGCTTGAAGCTCATCTAGGCGACTGTTTCTGCCAGGTATCTCATGAACATACTTCTCTATCGAGCCGTAGTTGCGACGGCGTCTTACGAAGTCTGCTACCTCGGCAGAATTTGTCGTAATCGCACCGCCGTCGCCCAATGCGCCCAAGTTCTTACCTGGATAAAAGCTAAAAGCAGCGCCGCTTCCAAAACTGCCAACTGTACGACCGCTCTGAGTCTTTGCGCCATGTGCTTGAGCGGCGTCCTCGAAGACGAGCACACCTGTCGAGTTTGCTAGCTCTTCCAATTTTTCGATATCGGCCGGTTGGCCGAATAAATGAACGGCGATAATGGCTTTCGTTTTGGTGGTGATAGCCTTAGCAACAGTATCGGCCGTTATATTGTAAGTAGCAAGGTCCGGTTCTACAGGTACAGGTATAGCTTTGCACGCGGTAACAGCCAACCATGTTGCTATAAAAGTATTGGAAGGTACTATTACCTCATCCCCCTCTCCAATACCATGTGCCTCTAGCAGCATTATAAGCGCTTCCAATCCGTCGCTTACACCCACCGCATGAGACACGCCGCAATATTCCGCAAATTCCTTCTCAAAGGCGGCTAGCTCCGGACCCAGGATTAGCTGGTTACTCGATACCACCTCTTCAAATTTTTCTTTCATCTCTTCAAGAATGCTTTGATGAAGAGTTTCTAAGTCAAGGAAGGGGATGTTCATTGCCGCACAAACCGCTCAAATTCGTTAATGTCACGTATGTAATCAGACTCGTCATACTCCATTGATGCTAGTACCAGACAAACAGCACCCGAGCTAAAATTACGCAGCTCCCGCCAACTCCCCGGCCGCACCAGCAAGCCTTCGTAGGCCCGATTCAAGTGGAAAGAACGCCGTGTAAAGCCATCATATAGTTCGACCTCAAACGACCCTGAGACAGCCACTATCAATTGCTGAAGCTCCCTGTGTGCGTGGGCTCCCCTTTCAGCGCCGCCTGGAACGTCGTAGAGGTAGTAAACGCGTTTAATCGAAAAATCGATCGGCGCACCCAACTCTACAAAACCAAGGTTTCCTCGCCGATCATTAACATGCGGGATGGTAACAATTTGGGACATTATATATTTCTATTCCTGTCTTCGCACATAACATAAAATTCCTCAACAATGGAGCGAAGGCTTGGTGATGTCGGCTCTAAACCGTTTATAACGTAAGCCTCTATTTCCTCGGAGTACTCGGAAAACCCAAATTTTTTAATCGCGTAACTATTTACCATAGGTGGCGAGCGAGGTATGAACTTGCTAAAGGGACGAATATGCCTTATAGCAGCAGCGCCCATTCCTACTATTGAATACTGCCCTACAACGGTTCTTTGATGGACCGATGAGCCTAACGCAATATTTGCACCTTTAAGTATTCGACATAGTCCGGCTAGAGCAACCATTGGCGCGATCACCACTCCATCCTGAATAAGGGCATCATGTGGCACGTGCACTTGACTCATGATGTGAACGTCATCGCCAACCTGCGTCACGTTTTCATAAGCAGGTTTTTGGATAGTTGTATGCTCCCGGATTATATTTCGGTCGCCGATGCTAATTAATTTATCGCGCGAATCGTAGCGAGGGTTTTTTGTGTCTTGGCCGGGCGTTCCTATGGTCACGAAAGGACTGACAAGATTGTCATCACCTAGCCTTACCGGACCAATGATAACGCTATAGGGACCAATTTCATTGCCGTCGCCTAGTTCGACGGCTCCCTCAATTATGGCTGTTGGATGAATAGCATTGCCCATTAGCTCGTCCAAAAAGGTGGGATCAGAGTGCATCGCTTTAGGCCGTAAGTTCTCTGAAAGCAACCATCCCGCGATCTTTGAACCGGCGACGTGCTAACAACTAGGAATAGCTCATCTCTGCCACAAATGTTCTGCGAGAGGTGGAGTTCGACCGCCATCGAATGATCGACTGGTGCACCGGGATCGTTTCTCGGGAGCAGAGATCTTTGAGACCGTCATAAGCACGAAGAGGATGCTGACGCAGGCAAACCTGGCTTGCTAGAACCTCGTCCATTTAATCGTACGCGTACCCGGCGGCATTGAGGAAGTTCCAGCATTCGGTTGGAGTGAAGAGGTCGCAGATTTCGTCGATGGCGGGCCGGAGGGCGTCGAAGGATTGGGCGCCGGCCTTGCGCAGATGCGCCTTGAGCTTTGCGAACGCCATCTCGATGGGGTTCAGGTCCGGGCTGTAGGGTGGCAAGAAGAGGAACCATGCCCCCTTCTCCTTGAGGCAGGTTGCGGCCTTTGCGCTTATGGACGGCGAGATTGTCGAGGATGACGACATCCCCTTCTTGAGCGTCGGACGATTGGGTCTCGACATAGGTCTCGAAGGCGGCGCGGTTCATTGCCTTGTCGATGATCTAGGGGACGGTCAGGCCGTCATAGGGCAGGGCGGCGATGAAGGTCTGCGTGCCCCAGTGGCCGAAGGGTGCCATGGCCTTGAGCCATTGCTCCTTTAGGCTGCGCCCGCGAAGGCGCGTCATCTTCGTTGTCACCGAGGTCTCGTCAACTAACACGAGGCGACCAGGCTGGCGACGTATCCGCGGCTGGCGGGACCTCTTCCAAACCTGCCGGGCTGCTGCAATGTCGGCGCGTTCGCATTCCAACGCCAAAGGGGCATTTTTTTGGTGAAGCCGCGCTGGCACAGAAGGCGCGACAGCATGGCCGGCGTCGCCCGAATGGCGTGTCGCGCATCAGCCGTTCGGCAAGTTCGGGGATCGTGATGTCCGCCTCACTATCCACAGTGCCGATCAGGAAGACTTCGAGCCGGTCGAGCTTGCCGTCGCCCGGCCGCCGCCCCTGGCGACAGGAGCCGACGAGCTATGCCGCGCATTATGCTGCATCAGCTTCAAGGCGCAGCTCTAGCTCGCACCAAAACGCCGCGCTGCCGAGCGGCAGGACGCCCCACCGGCCACAAACGCGACAATCCGATCAAGAAAATAACATCGGCACCTCCGACCTGAGTGAATCAGCATCCCAAACAAATGCCAACGCCGATTCCAGTTCACCGGCGATGCTTTAAGCGTTATCCGCTTAATGGCAGGAATTCCGATCGCCACCGCAAAAGTGGGTACCTCAAAGTCCGCATTCACATACACCGCCCGATATTCCTTTGATCGCCGTAAGGCCACCGCTTCATGAACGGCAGGATATCCAGATCGATGTCGCGCATGGTATTCGCTTTTGTCACCAGCTTGTAGTCCAAGTAGCGGTGAACGACGCCGTCGGCAGTATCAAGCTGCGGCCAATAACCTCTCTCTGTCGAACTCGATGCAAACGTCGTCCGCCCCTCGCAGGAAGACTTGCCAGTGATAGGTCTCATCCCTATCCGCTGTGCAGATGGCAAGAACGGTCTTCACGCCTTTGAGCTGCCTGTATTCCGACATGAAGAAGGTGTCGTTGCGATCGTCCCAGGTCTCCTGGCTGAGCAGCGTGAGACAACGGTTATCAAGGATGTGGAGCACCGAAGCCAAGTTCGTATAGCGCCGCATTGTACGCTCGGTCATGACGGCTTTCCTTAGCTTGTCCACGCAGTGAGTTTGTATCCTGCCTTGCCTGTGAACGATCCGAACCCGATCGGGCGGGAAGGAAGGAGTTGGCGGAAAAGTCCATAAGCACCAGACCGGCACACGTGCAATGTTCCCGATGCGTTCCCATCGTTTACTATGAGCGCTACTGGAGGGGACGATGGGAATGCGTCAATTGGAAGTTGAAAACGAGCTCCGTGGTGTGGTCAGCCGTATCATAGTGCAGGTTGAGTTGGCCACGTCTCAGGGCCGGACCGACATCAACCTGGCCTTGGAAGATGCGTCCATTCCCATCCTGCGATCGGTCTACAACCTTCCGCGGCTCATCAACCCAAACCGGAAGCAGAAGAATTATCCTGGCATCGACCTGGGCGACGACCATGACCGCGTGTCGTTCCAGGTCACTTCGACAACGAGCCTGGACAAAGTCAACTTCACGATCGGCCAGTTCATGGAACGCTCGTATTTTAACACTTTCGACGAGCTCAACATCCTGATGCTAGCGAGGAAACAGCCTTCCTATAGCCAAGCGTCGGTCGACACGCTACTCACCGACCAGTTCTCCTTTAACTGCAAGAAACACATCATCGACCTGACCGGCCTTCTCGGGCTTGTCGCGGGCTTGCGGCTAGCAGCCCGAGAGCGCGCGCTGGCACAATTTGAGCTTATCCTCGGTGAGGTGGACGCGTTCATAAGCTACAGCAACTCCAGCGTGGCTGCGCCTATGTCGATAACGAGCAACCTACAGAAGATCCGTCTCCCCCTTCGGTTTGGGTTGCCGAACTTGGTATCGACGAGAAGGCCGTCATTGAACGCGCAAAGGCGGAACTTTCTTACCAAGATAAAGCGAAAGGGCGCAGGTCGGTCATCAAGACGGCGCTGCTTCTCCAGGGTGTGCAGACCGACGCTTGGACCTACCGCGACAACCGCCTGCTTGCCTTCCACGACATGGAGCAAAGTGGCCTCTCGGCGGTGATCGACAAAGGACGATCGACAAGTCGGAGGCTCGGGATGTCGCCAATTCGCCCGAGCCCGACAACGTCAACATCGTCAAGCAGATGCTGGCGACCGAAACCGGCTAGCAGCTCAAGCCCTTGAGCGTCCGGATGGACCCCGATTGTGTTGAAAACTCAAATCGTGCTCGGCGCGGAAACGCCGCTGATTATCTGCCGCCCAATCCTTCCGTTCACGCCGCTCCTGTTCGACAGTTAGCGGGATGAGCTTTGCCATCTTGCGCAGGTTCTGGGCGGGTTGCGGCGAGGTGGAACTCGTCTTTGGCGCCGTTTGGTCCACGGAGACGCAATCGGCCCGGCCCGAGGATGCGTTCGAAATGGGCGAACAGTATCTCCACCTTCTTGCGCTGTCTTCGCGAGACAACATAAGGATCGGTAGCTGCGATACCGCGGGCCATGTCGCGTGCACTAATGATAGAGCGCGTCACCTTGCGGGAAGGCATGTTGGGCGTGCAGCGTTCCTTAAGGTTGCAGTTGCTGCAGTCCTGGTGGCGGGCGCGAAAGCGGATGGAGCCGTCGGAATTCGCGAGTGAGCGGAGCTGTGCGAAGTTGCGGTTGCGCGGGCGCACGCGATTGCCTGCTGGGCAGACGTAGCTGTCATCCTGGTGATCGAAACAAAGTCCGCGCGCTCGAAAGTCCCTTCACGACAGGCCGACCTCTCGAACACTGGGATATGAGATTCGATACCCAGCCCCTCGACAAGTGAGGCAAGAGTGGCAGCATCACCGTAGCCGCCATCGGCAACGAGCCGCTCGGGCCATAAGCCAAGGCGCTCGCGTGTACGCTCGATCATNNCTCGGTGACTTCAGCCTGGCGCACTCGGGTGGTTGCCGCGACATCAACGATCACCGCATGATCGAGGTCGATCATGTTCCAGGACCGATGACTAAAGTGCCAATCTTAATTTTGCCAGATCACACCAGCGAAGCTTGCTGTCGATTGCAAGATCGAAAAGCGCTCGATCTCACAATCTGCCTTCATGGTCGAGGTAAAAGCGAATGGCCCAGATCTGCGTCGGCTTCAGAGCTCGTTTTGCCCCGACCTTCCTTCCGGCATTCCAACCATGCCGCTTTCGTGCGGCAGGATCATATTGAGAAATTCCCATTGTTGTTCTCCTTAGGCCACTCGGGCCTGAGGGAAAACGGAGAGCCCGTGGAGAAAGAGCCATTGCTTGTCGAAGCAGAAGTAAGCTTCAAATATCGCCAGCTAAGTACGTCCTTTTGCCGTTGCCAGGTTAATGCACTCAATTTAGATAGTTTCGCCTCAACAGGAAATAATCTCCTAGAGCCGTCTCTGGCCGAAAGCGCACTGCCAGCTGTCGGGCGAGCGATGTGGAATAGCTGCCTTTCCGCATCCAACCCATTGTGGCGGTAGAAACTGTCTTGACCGACGGTTTGTTCGCAGTCTGCACGGTTTAGTTGCGTAGATGGTTCAGAGAACTGCCGGTCAGATCAGGCACGAATGATCTACAATTTACGAGAAAGGCAGAGAGCCACAGCTTGATCGGCTATCGTTTAAGCCGACGGTTTTGAATTGATGTTGTCGCCGGACATGTTTCGCTACGGCTGCCCTTCCTGACCGGGGATGGCCGGCGGTGTGCCGAAGGAGGGTGGTGACTCCCCGCTCGGCACGGTAGGTGGCTTCAATAAAGGGGATGTCGTCGGCCTGAACTCCAGCCTTGATCAAGGCTTCGCGTGCTTCGCCGCCTTCAGCGAAAGAAAGCTCGTCACTTGGGCCATAGGCATGCAAAAGGCGGTAGGCCCAGCCGACCTGACGGTCTGCCTCACGATGGACTGGATCGCGCAAGCTACCCACCCGCTTGGCAGCCAGGTCTAGCGCGGCAATCTCCTCGCGCATGGCTTCCGCTTCGAGCGCGAAAATTCGCGTCAGCTGTTCCCTCGTCGCCATCCTGGTCGTCGGCACCATCTCGATCTGGAGTAGCAGGGCATTCAGCCGCCTTGCCACCACGGAAGCCTTCTTACGATCAGACAGCCTAAGGCTCAATGAAAGCCTGGCATTCCTGCCCGCGGCCTTGAAGCCGACGGGAATGCGTGCCCGCCAATAGAAGATCGGCCCTCTGAGAACGAGGTTTTCGACCTGGTGCCTTCGCAGTCCCATCCGCCCTGTGCCTCCGTCGGCCCAGGGCGGATGGACACCAGCTCTGGACATCAGTTGTGGGCACCAGTTGCGGGACGCCGATACGACGCGAAGGAGCGTCACTTCGAACAGCTGGATTTCAGCGGATTTCTTAGATCTGGAAAGCAGTTTGGCTGGGGAACCTGGATTCGAACCAGGACTAACGGAGTCAGAGTCCGTGGGTCTACCGTTAACCTATTCCCCAGCAGGCGAAAGAGGATGGCTTGGCCGGTCCGTCTTTGCGAGGCGCGTTATGTCGGTGATAGTTGGTCGTGTCAAGTGGAAAGGCGGCGGCTTATTTCGGGAGTTGTGCAATACCCACAAGGCTCTCTTCAGCCGTCCGTGGGGCAGAGCCGACGCACTAGGTGAGCGCGTCGGAACCCGGTCTCAGGGCAGGAAGCCGAAGACGACGGCCAGGGTGAACACGGCGGCGCCTGTGAAGACCGTGTAGGCGGCTGCCTGTGAGAGGCTAAAGGGACGCGCCTTCAAGGGACGTGTGGCAGGTGCAAGATCGGTAATCAGGGCCATCGGTTTTCTCCTTAGGCTCGCAGGCGTTCAACGAACAGCGTGCGCATCAAAGTCGCCGCGTCGGCATCGGTGACCTGCTGGTCGCTCAGCGCGCTGTCTTCCTGGGTTACCGCGCGCACTGTTTCGAGCGTGCGCGTCGGCAGGAGGTCGGTGCAATCGCGCATGCGACCGAAGACGGCGCTGATGCCCACCGCGCGGCCGTCGAACTCGACTTCCGGTTCGGCGAGATTAGGCGCCCATTCCTCGTAGCCATGGATCGCATCGTCGAAGGCTTGATGCAGAAAGATCGGGGCGTGCCCTTCATGAAGCGCGGGAAGCACAGTCGTCATCGGTCTGTCCTCAGCTTGATGGCAAGATGCCGGTTCAGTTCAAAGCATCAGATCACTGGTTCGAGGGAAAGGTTAACGCGGGTGGATCGGGAAAGTTGTTTCATTTTTCAGCCTCAAGCAGAAACATCTTCCTCAAGAATGAACCCGTGCGATTGGAGGAGCATCAGGCTCCCTAAGCCGGTTTTCTCAACATCGGCTCAAGGAGTATGACGCACTGAAACAGGATGTCAACAATGTCTACCAAGCTTGTAGATTAAGGCACAGCTTGACGAGCATTAGCCCTAAGCCATTGATCGGGCTGTGCTTTAAACTCTCGCGGTGAAGCAGAGCCTCAGCTCGCGTCGAGATTATATCCAGCCGAGGGCGTGAGATCTGTGGAAGAAAGCAGCGCGCGGTCGCCCGAGTCGGCGCGATATTCCGGCACGATGTGGAACAGCAGCTGCAGCGCGCGCTCGGCGTCTTCTGCGTCCGCTGCCGCCTCGATCTCGTCAATAGTGCGCTTCAGCAAGGCCTTATCGATGACCCGCGGCGAGGCCATGACATAGCCCTCGTCGGTCCGTTCGTTCTTCACCTCTGAAGGGTCGAACAGCTCTTCGTAGAGCTTCTCGCCTGGCCGCAGGCCGGTATAGGTGATCTTTATATCCACGCGCGGCTTGAGCCCAGCCAGTTGGATCAGGCGCTCGGCCAGGTCGACGATGCGCACCGGCTTGCCCATGTCGAGCACCATGATCTTGCCGCGCTCGTTCCTCTGCTGCAGCGCGTGCGATGACGCGTGGAGCACGAGGCGCACGGCTTCCGGGATCGTCATGAAATAGCGGATGATGTGCGGATGCGTGACCGTAACCGGCCCGCCGCGCGCGATCTGTTCCTGGAAGCGCGGCACGACGGAGCCGTTGGAACCCAGCACATTGCCGAAGCGCACGGTCTTGAAGCGCGTTTTCACCGAAGCGAGGTCGAGCGACTGGCAATAGGCTTCGGCGCCGCGCTTGGTGGCGCCCATGACGTTGGTGGGGTTGACCGCCTTGTCAGTGGAAATCATCACGAAGGTCGAAGCGCCGGCTTCGAGTGCGGCATTGGCGATGTTGCGCGTGCCGAGCAGATTGGTTTTCACGCCTTCGAGCGGATTATCCTCGACAAACGGAACATGCTTCAGGGCTGCGGCATGAAACACGATGTCCGGGCGGTGTTCGGCGAACAGGCTTTGAACGCGGCCGGTGTCGCGGATGTCCATGATGCGGGAAACGACCGGCAGCTTCGGGTGGGTGTCGTGCAGTTCGAGATCGAGCTCGAACAAATGGAACTCCGAATTGTCGGTGGCAATCAGCACGCGCGGCGCAAAGCCTGCGATCTGGCGGCAAATCTCAGAGCCGATAGACCCGCCTGCCCCGGTCACGAACACGACCTTGTCGTTGAGCAGGCGCGACACGCCTTCGAGGTCCGTATGAACCTCGGCGCGGCCGAGAAGATCACCAAGTTCGATCGGCTTGCGCTCCATGGCATCGCCGCTGCGCACTTCCGAACGCTCAGATTCGCCCGGCAAACGCGACACGATCATGCCATGCGCGGTTGCCGCTTCCACGATCTCGCCCAGCCGCGCCCGATCGACGCCCGCTTCCGTGATCAGCAATTCGGTGATGGACACGCCGCGTCGCTTCAAGGCTGCGTCGATCGTTGGAAGATCTTCCAGCGAGCCCAGAACTTTGACGCCCTGCACCTTGCGACCGAGATTGCTGCGCGACTTGTCGAGGATGCCGATCACGGACACGCCTCCGCCGGGATTGCGGCGCGCCGAGCGGATGAAGCTATCGGCGGCATCGCTCATGCCCAGCAACAGGATATAGCGCCGGTTTTCCGACAAACGGCCGATCATCGGGGTGCCGAGGAAGCTGCGCTCCACGATCAGGCGATAGGTGAGCCGCGAGGCCGTCATGCCGCCGACAAGGTAGATCATGGTCAGGATCGGCACGGAGCGCGGCAGCCATTCGCCGCGCGAAACCAGGAACGCGGCGAGCGTGCAGGTGATGACGGCCGTCAGCGCGGCCTTGATGATGGCGGTCAGATCCGGCAAGGACACATAGCGCCAGGAGCCGGAACTCACCGAAAACAGGATAAAGGACACGGCGCAAACGGCCGCAAAGGCACCGATGCGCAGATGGAGATCCGGCACATACATCAGGCCGATCTCGCCGTAGAAGGTGAGATATGCGAGATAAACCGCGATACATGCGACGATCAGGTCGTGCGCGAGGCTGACATAGCGCAAGATGCCGTGATCCTTGGCAAAGCCGTACAGACTCATTGCATCATCCAAACCCAATTCACGTCATTCACTTAGGACAACAGCCATGTGCAAGCAATTGCATCCGCATCACAGCGGCTTTCTCGCATCGACGGGTGCGGACAAATGAGGCTGGCCGTCACAGGGGCCAACGGCTTCATCGGGCGTCACGTCGTCCGCCATCTGGCTGATCAGGGCTACCAGGTGTCAGCGGGCATCCGCGCCGGCGCGACAATCCCCGCTGACTGGCATGACACGTCCGGGATCGACCTCGTTCGCCTGAGTGAAAAGCACGAACAGTTTGCGTCCTTGCTCGACGGTGCCGAGGCCGTAATTCACCTCGCCGGCCTTGCCGCCGTTCCGAAGGGCAATGACGCCGCCCAAGCCTTGCAGGCGGCGAATGTGGATCTGACCGCCGCGCTGGTGGAAGCCGCAAAGGCCGCCGGCGTTCAGCGCTTCATTCATCTTAGCTCGATCCGCGCCGTGGTCGGATCGACGTCATCGACCGTCGTGACAGACGATACGCCACCTGCGCCGGTCGAGCCCTATGGCCGCTCCAAGCTGGAAAGCGAGCGCATCGTCGCTACCTTCGCCTCACCGGATCGCTTGGCCGTCGCATTGCGCCCCCCGCTGGTGATCGGCGCCGATGCGGGCGGCAACTGGAAACGGCTTCAGCAACTGGCCGCCAGTGGCCTGCCCCTGCCCTTCGGCGGCATCGCCAATCGACGCTCCTACCTGTCCGTGCAGACCCTGAGCGAAGCGCTTGCGCATCTTGCCGGACGCGAATGGCCTAGCGACCTTTCGGGAACCTACTGTCTTGCCGATCCTCTCCCGCTTGCCCTGCCCGAAGTCATCACCGCCTTGCGGATGGGGATGAAGCGCGGCGGCCGCTTATTCTTTTTGCCTGGCCTGTCTGCAACGCGCGCCCTGCCCGTCTTGAGCGTTGCGGCCAACAGCCTGTTCGGCTCGCTGCCGGTCGACTCGGCTCGCTTCTTCCGCACCTTCGCCTTCGAGCCGAGCACGCCGCTCGCGAACGCCATCGAGGCGTCGGGCGCGCAATATGTTGCGGCCACCAGATGAGATGGCTGGTCAGGCACGGCCTTCCCCATCTATGACGCATCCATGAAGCGCTTGCTCGACCTTTCCCTGGCCCTGATCGGCATTCTTCCCGCTTTGCTGGTGATCGGCATTCTGGTCATCTTCGTGCGCCGCGGCTCTCCGGGTCCCGGCCTTTTGCGGCAGGCCCGGGTGGGGCGCGATGAGCAGGTTTTCACCTGCTTCAAACTGCGCACGATGTTTGTGGATACGCCCGACCGCCCGAGCCACGAAGTCGGTCGCGTGGCAGTCACCCCGATCGGCGGGTTGTTGCGACGCACCAAGCTCGACGAACTGCCGCAACTCATCAATATCCTGCGCGGCGACATGAGCTTCGTGGGTCCACGCCCTTGCTTGCCGAGCCAGGTCGCCTTGGTCGAAGCCCGTCGCCGCCACAATGTTTCCCACCTGCGACCAGGCATTACCGGCGTGTCGCAGGTGGCAGGCGTCGATATGTCCGATCCTGAACGCCTGGCCGCGCTGGACGCTACCTATCTCGGCCAGATGACCGTCGCGCGCGATCTGCAACTGATCATCCAGACTGTGCTCGGTTCAGGTCGGGGTGACCGGGTCGTCTAAGATCGCTCTAGCGACGCGCGCTCAAGCAGCGTCATAGTGCGAAAAGATCTCGGTCTTCCCGTTCTTGCCGAACAGCACGACATCATAGGCTTCGCGATCGGCTTCCGACCCCATGCCCGGCGCGCCCGTGGGCATGCCCGGTGCAGAAAGGCCGATGGCATCGCGCCGCTCGTCCAACAAGCGCACAATATCGGCAGCTGGCACATGTCCTTCGATCAGGTAGCCGTCGATCCGGGCCGTGTGGCAGGAAAACAGGTTTTCCGGAATGCCGTTCTCGCGCTTGTAGCGATCAAGCTCTATGGCATCGATCGTTTCCACGGTGACCTTGAAGCCGGCTTTTTGCATGACAGCGACCCAGGCCGAGCAGCAGCCACAGTTCGGATCCTTGAGAACATGGATTTCGCGGTTTTGCGCGTTCGCGGCTGGCACAGCCAGCGTCAGCCAAAGGGCGGAAGCGGCGAGCAGAAATTTGCGGCGGGAATAAAGGTGAGTGGACATGACGATCCTTCATCTGACAGAGCCTACGGTGTCACCCGTCGCGCCCGTCTAGTCGTGCCTTGCCTGCAGTCGGGGCCGAACCTGGCTCGATTGCCATCCTCTGCCAAAGGCAAGTGCTTGCAGCATCGTTAAAGACTGTCATCGGGCAATGGTCTTTGAGGTAGATCAACGGGCAGCAAAAATGCAGCGCTTTGACTCATGCGTCGCAAGCGGACCGAAGCCGTTTCGAGATCAGCTTGATTGACGCCGCTGCGCACATCGGCTCTGTAGCGCTCAGGTGAATGCGAGAGGACGCCATGAACATCAAAGAGATCGCACCGGACTATTCCGTTTCTGCGCAGATCCAGGCCGGCGATGTCGCCGAACTGAAGGCTGCCGGCTTCAAGAGCGTGATCTGCAACCGTCCCGACAATGAAGATCCCGGCCAGCCCAGCGTTGCCGAGATCCAGGCGGCCGTTGAAGCTGCTGGCCTGGAATTCCGCCATGTGCCGGTGATCAGCGGCCAGATGACCGCGCAGAATGTCGAGGAACAGGCTCAGGCGCTCGAAGCGTTGCCGAAGCCGGTCTTTGCTTATTGCCGGTCCGGCACGCGTTCCACCAACCTTTATGGCTATATCCAGGAAATGAACCGGGGCTAAGCCGCTAGCAGCTTAGTCGTGGTGCCCACCACCTAGTCTTGGCTGCAACGCCTCGGTAACCACGATCGACTTAGCGCGGGGAACATTTTCCGACTCATTAACTTCATCCGGTGACTGTCCGTGGGGGGCGGGACAACCGGGGGAAGAGAATGACGGATAAGGGGTCCGGTCCGAGTGCGGACAGGCTGAGTACCGTCATCAAGTGCGCCTACTGGTTTGCCTTGATGGTCATGTCCGCCATGACCATTGCTTCCTTCGTGCTGCTGCAGCAGATGATGACGGAACAGCAGCGCGACGCCGGCATCCTGCAACTGTCCGGCGAGCAGAAGGCGCTGTCGCAGCGCGTCGTGTTTCTCGTGCTTGCCGCCAGCAAGGGCAATGGCGACAACGAAAACCTTGTTTATTCCCTGCGGTCCGCAACGGCGCTGTTCGAAAAGAACTATGATCGCCTGCTGGCGCTCACGGGTGCGGATTTCCACTCACCAAACGTGCAGGACCCCGCTTCGGTGGACGCCGTCTTCTACGGCAAGCCCTATCATCTCGACCATTTCTCAACGAGCCTGGCTGCCAATGGCTGGAGGCTCGCCACCGCAATCGAAGAGGGACTGGAGCAAGAAGGACAAGGCGCGACCTACCTGGCCGGCCGCGAGCGCGCCAATGTCGATCGCACCGTCGCCGACGCGACGCTCAACGCCTATGAAGCCCTGAGCACCCGGCTGATGGAGCAGGCCGAACAGCGGCGAGCACAGTTGATGAGCATGCATCGCAAGCTGTTCATGCTGTCCATGGCGACGATCGCGATGATCGGCCTGCTGGTTTTCCGGCCGATGACGCAGATGATCGTGCGACGCACCGGCCAGTTGGTGGAAGCGCGCAACGAGATGGCCTTTGCCGCCGAACACGATTCCCTCACCGGCCTTTACAACCGCGCCTATCTCATCGCCAATTTCGAGCGCTTTCTAAGCGATATGCGCGCCCGTGGCGAGCGGCTCGCGGTGATCCAGATCGATCTCGACCGTTTCAAGCAGATCAACGATACGCTCGGCCATGCGGCGGGCGACATGGTGCTCAGCCGCACGGCCCAGCGCATGCGACAGGCCTGCCGTGCCAAGGACATCTGCGTTCGCCTCGGCGGCGATGAATTCATCGTCCTCATCCCAGCGCCCAACAGCTTCACAAGCGTCCAGTCTGCCACAACGCATCTGCTCGACACCATCAACCAGCCGCTGACCTTCAACGGGGCGACCATTCTTCCCGGTGCGAGCGCCGGCGTCGCGATTTTCCCCGATGATGCCAGCCGGTCTGAGGATCTGATCGTGCATGCCGACCTCGCGCTGTATTCCGCCAAACGACTGGGCGGCGGAGCGTCTGCCTTCTTTTCCGGCGATCTGCGCGCCGAGCTCGATCATCACAAGGCGTTTGCGCGCGACATCCGCATCGCGGTCGCCGATGACGCCTTCAACGTCTTCTTCCAGCCGCAGGTCGATCTGATCGGAGGGTCCGTGATCGGCGTTGAAGCGCTTATACGCTGGCGCCACCCCGTCCGCGGCACGATCTCGCCATCAATCTTCCTGCCTGTCGCGGAAAAAAGCGGCGCGATGGCCGACATTGGTCGTCTCGTCATCCGCAAGGCCATTGCGCAAGCAGGCCTATGGCATCGCGCCGGCATCGTGTTCGGCCGACTTGCCGTTAATGTGTCGAGCGCCGAACTGCGCGAGCCCGACTTCGAGAGCTTCCTGTTCAAGGCACTGGACCAAGCCGGCTTGCCGATTTCGTGCTTCTCGCTTGAGATCGTGGAATCCGTCATCCTTGATGATGAAAAGACCGGCATCGCCCACAAGCTGCGCCGGCTGCGGCTTGCCGGCATCCATCTCGAACTCGACGATTTCGGCACCGGCTATGCGGCGCTGGGTTATCTGAAGACCTTTCCGTTTAACGGCCTGAAGATCGATCGCTCCTGGATGAAGGATTTTCCAGAGTCGCAGCAGGCGGAATCGGTGGTGGCAGGCATTATCGCGCTGGCGCACGCTTTTGCGCTGACGATTACGGCGGAAGGGATTGAGACAGAAGCGCAGCTCGACCAGCTAAAACGGCTCTCTTGCGAAGAGGGGCAGGGCTACTTTTTGGGACGCCCCGTGCCGCTGGCGGACTTTGCTGCGCTTCTGGAAACCACATCTCAACCGATTCGGGCTTAACGCACTTTGACCGCCACGGCGGTCATCAGAACGGCAAAGCCCACGAAAATTGCCAGTTCCATACGATCCTCCTCAGAAAAGTCCTAATAATTTTAGCGCTCCAGCGTGGAAGTTTTGTTCCGTAAGTGCGATTTATCTGAAAAAATCGGCGCGCAACGCCGTAAACAGGCTGTTTGCGGCAATCTTTTTAGCGCCTGAGACTTAAGCCTGCCGCTCGCCTTTGCTACTCTCTGGGGCGAGTTCCCCACGTTCATGAGGAGAAAACGTGAAATATTATGGAAAAGCGCTGCTGGCGCTGGGCATGTTCGCCTTAACCGCCTGCCAGTCAGCGAATAAACCTGATAACACCGCAGCAGACGCGGATGCGGCAAGCGACACCTGCGGCGCTTCGCAGTATCAGAGCTATGTCGGCAAGCCGATTAGCGCCGCCAGCAGCCTGCGTCTGGAGACGCCGGTGCGGGCCATTCGCTGGAACAGCGCGGTCACGATGGACTTCAATCTGCATCGCCTCAACTTCCTGGCGGACAAAAACGACGTTATCAGCCAGGTCTACTGCGGCTAAGGCGTCATAAAAAAAGCGTCGCATTGTCATGTGCTGGTCATCAAAGGGGGCGAGGATGGATCGCGGATAACAGAGATTTCCTCGTCACTCTCAATATGCAATGCTCGTCTTGTTTATTCCCGCTTCGGCGGGAATTTTTTTCGCTTATTCCGACGAACCGGTTTCCATTAACTGCGCCAGCAGTTGACGATAATTTTCCAGACGGCGCGCGTCGCCTTCTACCTCCAGCCGTTCAATAACCCGCGCGATCACCGCTTTATTGGTGGCGGGCTCGCCAGCCTCCATTAGCTCGCGCAGGATCACCGCCAGCAGATCGGACTCCTGTGGGGCGCTCCAGGCGGGGCTGTTGAAATAGTCCACAATCGCACGGCTGGCACTGTTTTGAACTCTCATATTCACCTCCGCTAAGGCGACGGCGCGTCTGCCACGGTCTGCGCAGCGCAGCGTGATAGTCAACGTGATGGATAACGGTGGACCTCGCCGCGACGGGAAGTGGCGGAGGCGTTAGCGCAGCCGGAAAGCCGCACCTGCGCCAGAGAAACTGGCGTTTTTTTAAACATACAACCGACGTCAGAACTTGTCAGTAACAGACTGACATATTTTTTCATCTCTGCTGACACACAGCCAACGGCACCATCGACATTCACTGCAAAAAAGCGCTGACAGCCTATATACGGCAGCGAAAAGGGGCTGACGCAGCGAAAAACGGTTTTTTTCTTTTTGTGCCATCATTTGTCGCTCAGCGACAGAGCGCCGTTGATAGACTGTGACCTCCCTCTGTCAGCGCCCGTTTGCTCATGCCACGCACAATTGAATCCTGGAAAATCAATCTCATCTCGGTCTGGTTCGGCTGTTTTTTCACCGGCCTGGCCATCAGTCAGATCATTCCTTTTCTGCCGCTCTATATCGAACAGCTCGGCATCAAAGGCGGCGATGCGCTTAGCCTCTGGTCAGGGCTCACCTTCAGCATCACTTTTGTGGTCTCAGCCGCCGTCGCGCCGCTGTGGGGCAGTCTCGCCGATCGCAAAGGACGCAAGCTGATGCTGCTGCGCGCGGCATTCGGCATGGGCGTGGTGATCCTGCTGCAGGCCTTCGTTACCCAGGCCTGGCAATTGCTGCTGCTGCGCGCGCTGATGGGGCTGACCTCGGGCTATATTCCCAACGCCATGGCGCTGGTGGCGGCGCAGGTGCCGCGCGACCGCAGCGGCTGGGCGCTGAGCTGCGTCTCAACCGGCCAGATCGGCGGGGGGATCCTCGGGCCGATGCTCGGTGGGCTGCTGGCGGACTGGGTCGGCCTGCGCATGGTCTTTATCGTTACCGCCGCGCTGCTGCTGGTGAGTTTTCTGGTGACGCTGTTTCTGATCAAAGAGACCGGCTATACGCCGGTGAGTAAAAAGGACAAGCTGAGCGGACGCGCGGTGTTCGCTTCGCTCGACAATCCCAGACTCATGCTTTGCCTGTTTGTCACGACCATGGTCATCCAGATGTGTAACGGCTCGGTTAACCCGATCCTGACACTGTTCGTGCGCGAACTGGCGCCGACCGCGGATAACATCGCCTTTCTCAGCGGGGTGATCGCCGCGCTGCCGGGCATCTCGACGCTGATTGCCGCGCCGCGTCTGGGCAGGCTGGGCGACCGTATCGGCACCCAGCGAATTCTGCTGGCGACCATGGTGGCGTCGCTGCTGCTGCTCGTCGCCATGTCTTTCGTCACCAGCGCCACCCAGCTCGGCGTGCTGCGCTTTCTGCTCGGCTTTGCCGACGGCGCGATGATGCCGGCGGTGCAGACGCTGCTGGTGCGCCACTCGCGCGACAACATTACCGGCCGTATCTTCGGCTACAACCAGTCCTTTATGTATCTCGGCAACGTCGCCGGCCCGCTGCTCGGCGCGGCGGTGTCGGCGCTGACCGGCTACCGCTGGGTCTTCTTCGCCACCGCGCTGGTGGTGCTGGTTAACGTGCTGCTGCTGAAGCGCTTTTACCGTCGTCCGCGCACGGTGCTGGAGCCGAAGGGAAAAAGCGCAGCGCATAGCGCCAGCGACGCTGAGTCAACAGATACTCGGCGCTGACGCTCGGGCTCCAGGAGTCGTCGCCGCCGACGCCCATATGGAAGCCATCCAGGTTGAGCCAGCTGCCTTCCTCCTCGCGCAGCAGATGGCGGTGCGACGTTTCATGCAGCTGGCGCTGGCTGTAACGGCTGAGGTTGAAGTGGAAGCGGCCGCGCCATTCACTGTCGCCATACTGCAACCATTCGCTGTCGCAGCGCAGGCCGTTTTCGCTGGGGAAGACGTAAGGGGTGTAGAGCGCCGCCAGCGGCAGCGCCAGCCAGCCGGCGTCGCTAACCTGGCCGAGCATCAGCGGCTGGCCGGAGACCAGCCGGTTCGGCGCATAGCTGAGAAACGGCAGCCAGTAGAGCGCCAGGCTTAACAGCAGCAACAGCAGCAGCGCAACCGGCTGGCGCCGCGCTGCCAGCATCGCATCCCGCGACAGGGCCATGGTTTACAGCAGCTTCTGCTGCTGCAGCCATTCGGTCGCCACGCTGCTGGCGTCCTGGCCTTCGACGGCGATCTTCGCATTCAGCTGCTGCAGGGTTTTCTCATCCAGCTTGCTGAAGACCGGCTTCAGCCAGCTTTCGATGTCTGGATAGGCTTTCAGCACCGCGGCGCGGATCACCGGCGTCGGCGCATAAATCGGCTGCACGCCTTTAGGATCGCTCAGGGTTTGCAGGCCCAGCGCCGCCACCGGGCCGTCGGTGCCGTAGGCCATCGCCGCATTGACGCCGGAAGTCTGCTGCGCCGCCGCCTTGATGGTTACCGCCGTATCGCCGCCCGCCAGCGAGAGCAGCTGGCTCTGCGTCAGCTTGAAGCCATAGGCTTTTTCAAAGGCCGGCAGGGCGTCGCCGCGCTCGATAAATTCCGCCGAGGCCGCCAGCTTGAAGGTGCCGCCTTTTTTCAGGTAGCTGCTGAGATCGTCAAGCGAGCTAAGTTTGTTCTGCTGGGCGACATCCTGGCGCACCGCGATGGTCCAGGTGTTGTTCGCGGGCGCAGGCGTCAGCCATACCAGCTGATTTTTGTCGGCGTCGAGCTTTTTCACCTTTTCATAGCCCTGACGCGCGTTTTTCCAGGCGCTATCTTTTTCGTCGTTAAAGAAGAAGGCGCCGTTGCCGGTATATTCGGGATAGATGTCCAGCTCGCCAGCGGTAATGGCGCCGCGCACCACCTGGGTGGTGCCGAGCTGGATTTTGTTCACCGTTTTCACGCCGTGCTTTTCCAGCACCTGCAGGATCACATTGCCCAGCAGCGAACCTTCCGTATCGATTTTCGAACCCACGCGCACGGGATCGGCGGCCTGCGCCGCGCCTGTCGCCAGCAGCAGCGCGGCTGCCGTCAATGCCAGAAAACCAGACCTTGCCATGAGGTGTTCCTTTAATTCGGTTATTTGTGAGGTGCTTATAGAGAATAGTCGTTTCGTCATGCATCGCGTAACACATTGCCTGAAGCGTGAAGTGTCGCGCCTCAACTTTTTCATACTGTTATCGGCTCGGTTATAACTGAAAAGAATTTACGTCCAGACGTCTGGACGGTAAGCTGTCCATTCACTCACAATAATTACAGACAACATTATGACCGACCTCACTTCATCTTCCGCCCACGTGGCGTTAACAGGGAACCGGCCCGAAGGCGAAACGCAGTGGATTCGCAGCGCAGCGGACGTGTCGCGCCTGATCAACAGCGGCGACGGCGCGCGCAACAACGCGCGCATCGTGGTGGCGATCGCGCTGGGCGGCGTGTTTCTCGATGCTTACGATCTTGGCGCGCTGGCGTTCGGCATCAAGGATGTGGCGCGCGAGTTCAACCTCACCCCGACGGGCACCGGCATGGTCGCCTCCGCCATTACCTTCGGCGCCATCGTCGGCGCGCTGATCGGCGGCTACCTCACCGATAAGATCGGCCGCTATCGCGTTTTTATGGCGGATATGTTCTTTTTCGTGGTGGCGGCGCTCGCCTGCGCCTTCGCGCCCAATGAGTATGTGCTGGGCGGCGCGCGCTTTGTGATGGGGCTGGGGGTCGGCATCGATCTGCCGGTGGCGATGGCGTTTCTCGCCGAGTTTTCCCGCCTGCGCGGCAAGGGCAACAAGGCCGCCAGCGTGGCGATGTGGTGTCCCACCTGGTATGCGGCGATCAGCATCTCCTGTCTGCTGGTGCTGCTGCTCTATGCGGTGCTGCCGGAGAGCCACACCAGCTGGCTGTGGCGCCTGATCCTCGGCTTTGGCGCGGTGCCGGCGCTGATTATTATCGCGATCCGCAGTCGCTATATGAGCGAGTCGCCAGTCTGGGCGGCCAATCAGGGCGATTTGAAAGGCGCGGCCGCCATTTTGCGCAGCGGCTGGAACATCAACGCGCAGGTGGCCGAAGATGCGTCAACCACGCCTGTCCAGCCTGCACGTCGCGCCAGCTGGCGCAACTATGGCGCGCTGCTGCGCGGCGTCTACCTGCGCCGCACGCTGCTGGCGACCATCACATCGATCGCCTCTTCTTTCGCCTATAACGCGGTGGCCTTTGGCCTGCCGGTGATCATCACCAGCTTTTTCGCCCAGTCAATGCTGACCACGATTCTGGTGTCGCTGGCGCTCAATTTGCTGTTCGCCTTTGTCGGCGGCATGCTGGCGGTGCGGCTGGTGCCGCGGCTGGGCGCCTGGAAGATGTCGGTGGCGGGCTACGCCTGCCAGTGCGTGGCGCTGCTGGGGCTGGCGCTGATCGGGCGTCCTGAAGGCGGTCACGAGGCGGGCATCGCCATTGCGATGCTGGCGCTGTTTCTGTTTGGTCAGGGCTTTGGCCCTGGTTCGCATACCATGACCTTCGCTTCGCTCAGCTATCCGACTTCACTGCGCGGCGTCGGCGTCGGTTTTAACCAGACGCTGATGCGCGGCAGCTCAACCGTTTCGCTGTTTCTGTTTCCGGTGCTGGTCGCCGCACTGGGCACCGGCGTTTTCTGGGTCATTTTCCTTGCGCCGCTGGCCGGTCTGCTCGCGCTGCTGGCGATCCGCTGGGAGCCCTCAGGCTACGATGTGGACGCGGAAGATTTTGCCGGGCGTTAAAGCTCGGTCGGATTGAGTGCTCACGCGGGAGGAAAGGGACGCTTTGCTCTTCGGTTCCTCACTCCCGCTTACGAGATAAGCGCGATCTGAATCCCGTCAGATACGCCATTCAGGTCGGCATGCTCAGCGTATTCAAATAGGCGGGTATGCGCGGAAAGGTGTAGAGAAACCAGGGGGTGAACTGCTGTGGTTCGTCAAGCATCGCGCGCTGGATGTCGCTCACCGAAAGATAGCGCCAGTCGTCCGCCTCCTGGGGATTAGGCGTCGGTGGCTCATCGCTGATGGCGAAATAGACATGGCCATACTCATGCTCAATCAGGCCATTGCTGAGCGGCAGGTTATAGCTCAGCTCGAAGACCGGCGTCAGCGACAGCTCCAGTCCCATCTCCTCGTACAGGCGACGCTCCGCCGCCTGCTGCGTCGGCTCCGCCGGATAGGGGTGTCCGCAGGTGGTATTGCTCCACAGCCCGCCGCAGTGATATTTGCCGCTGGCGCGGCGCTGCAGCAGCAGTTCGCCGGACGAATTAAATACGTAGACCGTGACCGCCCGGTGCAGCAGTCCCTTCTCATGCACTTCCAGCTTTTCCATTTTACCGGTGGGACGATCAAGATGGTCGACGAGAATAACTTCGATAGCAGACATGAGGATTCCTTAAGATAACTCTTACTATTCTGGCACATCCCTGCCGTTTCATGCCGCGTGAATTCGTGCGGTTTCGCGCAAAAAAAAACGGACTCGCCTGCGCGAGCCCGTTCGTGACGCTTACAGGCGGAAGCTTTGCACTACCTGCTCCAGCTGCACGCTCTGCTCTTCCATCGCCTGGGCAGCGGCGGAAACCTGCTCCACCAGCGCGGCGTTCTGCTGCGTCGTGCCGTCGAGCTGGGTAATGGCCACGTTGACCTGCTCGATGCCCATGCTCTGCTCGCGGCTGGCGGACATGATTTCGCTCATCAGCGTGGTGACGCTGCTGACGCCCTGCATCAGTTCGTCCATGGTCTCGCCCGCCTGCTCCACCAGCTGACTGCCGGCGTCGATGTTGGCCACCGACTCTTCGATCAGCTTTTTGATTTCGCGCGCCGAGTTGGCCGAACGCTGCGCCAGGTTGCGCACTTCAGAGGCGACCACCGCGAAGCCGCGACCCTGCTCGCCTGCCCGCGCCGCTTCTACCGCGGCGTTGAGCGCCAGGATGTTGGTCTGGAAAGCGATGCTGTCGATAACGCTGATGATATCGACCACTTTACGCGACGAGTGATGGATCTCGCCCATGGTGCTTACCACCTGACGCACCACTTCCGTACCGCGCGCCGCCACCTGCGACGCATTGCCCGCCAGCTGGTTGGCGTGAGTGGCGTTGTCGGCGTTCTGGCGCACTGTGCCGGTCAGCTGCTCCATCGAGGCGGCGGTTTCGACAATCGAGCTGGCCTGATCTTCGGTGCGTGACGAGAGGTTGGCGTTGCCGCTGGCGATTTCGCGCGACGCGGCGGTGATCGCCAGCGCGCTGTCGCCGACCTGACGCATCAGCCCCTGCAGATAGCCGATAAAGTTGTTGAAGCTCTGCGCCACGGCGTTGAACTCCGGGCTGTTGCTGGTCGGCAATCGCTGGGTCAGATCGGCCCCGCCCTGCGCCAGCGCGTCGATATTGCGATGCAGCACGTTAAGGCGCTGCATCATCGCGCGGATAAAGCCCAGCAGCACCAGCAGCAGCACGATCGCCAGCGGGATCTGCACCAGGCCGAGACGCGTCAGCATGCTGTGCGCCTGCGCGGTGAGCAGGCTGGTCGGCACGTCGCTGGCCAGATACCACGGGCTGCCCGGGATAGCCTGCAGGAACAGCGTATGTTCGCCATCCTCGCCGTCAAAGGTCGTCTCGGTCGGCTGCGAGCCTGCGCCGCTCAGCAGGCCCTTCAGCGGCGCCGCCATCGGCAGTTGCAGATCGGTCAGGTTTTCCAGCTTCGGCGTGCCGTCCACCAGCGCAGCGTTGCCCACCACTTTGCCGTCGGCCTCGACGATCAGCACACGCCCCTGAATGGCGTCGCCCATCTCTTTCGCCAGATGGTTGAAAAAGCCGAGGGTGACGTCGATGGTGGCGACGCCCCAGACGGTGCCGTCGCGATAGATCGCCATGGCGCAGTTGGTGCGCGGCTGCGGGCTGGCGGCATCCTGATAGGCTTTCGCCCAGGCGCACTGCCCTTTCGGCGCGGCCATACCGTCTTTGTACCAGGGTTGCTCCCAGTATTTGTCGGCGGCGTCGGAGTTCCAGTAGGTATTGACCTGCAGCTGGTTGCTGGCGTTGCGCGCAAAGAAGCTGCTGTCTTTCTCTTTCGCCGGATCGCGACGGTTGGGCAGCGGCCAGATGCCGCCGCCGAAGACGTTGCTGTCCTGATACTGGTTCACCAGCGCCGGCAGCATCTGATCGATGGCGGGACTCTCCATCACGCTCGCGGCTTCGGTGATGGCGCGCTGCTGCGCCTGAACGCGGTTCATCTGTTCCACGATGCCGGTCGCCAGCGCGTCAACCTGGTAGCGCACCAGCTGGCTCTGATTCGCGGTCAGCTGCGGCGCGATAAACTGTTTAATCACTATTACGGTGATGAGCATCAGAACGAGAAAAAAGAGTACAAGAACCGCAGTAAAGCGGGACTGAGTTGTTTTTAGCATCTGCTTTCCCCTGGCAGAAACGGCGCGATTGCCTGATCAGGGTTAACGGCGCAGCAGCAGCTAACTTGAGATGCGCGAGATCACAAATTTAACAACTCGTTGAGAAAGGTGATTATTTAGTCACTAACGACCTGCCAGCGCGCTGGGCAAACAGCGCGCCGCCGTCAGATTTCGCTTTCCACTACCTGCTGGCGCGGACGGAAGATATGGTTATTGCCCGCCGCCATCAGCAGATCCGCCAGCTGCTGACCGCCCAGCTCATCCGCCTGCGCGAACAGGCGCTCCGCTTCGGTGATCGGCGTCGCCCACAGCAGATTAGGCCGATCGCCGTCGCGCTTCGGCAGGTTAAACTGCGCGCTGTCGTCCGCCAGCGCGTTGGCCAGCAGAAAGCTTTCAAAGCCGACCGGCGCCACTTCCGACGCCAGCGTATGGCCTTCGCCCAGCCAGGTGAGGCGCGCCCAGGGCAGATGGGCAAACTCCGCCAGCGCGCTCGCCATCTGCACCGCATTGCCTTCGGTCATCACTTCGCCATCCACCGCCATCGCCAGCTCAACGCGGCGATACTGCGGCGCCAGTTCGTCGAACAGATAGTCGACCTGGGGCATCGGGCGAATGCTCATGCCGAGCGTGAGAAAATACCACACGCCCTGGTGCCAGTGCTGGGAGATCGCCATCGGCGGCCAGCTGCCCTGATCGATGGCGTAATACTTCACCGACTCGCCGAACTGCGCCTGATAGCGCTGCAGCAGCGCCTGCTGCACCCGATCCCACTCGTTGCCGTCGTGCCAGTCGCGCCAGAACTGACGCTGATGCTCCGCGCGCGCGTAGTAGTCGTTGGTGGAGGCGGAGCCGAGCGGCGCGGTCAGCCGGTTTTTTTTGATGCAGCCGGCGGAGAAGCTGACCTGTTTATCCTGATAGAGGCTCCAGCCGGGGATCACCGCCAGCAGCTGGCCGTAATACCACAGCGCCGCGCCGTCGTCGCTCGGCTCCCATAGCACCTGCAGGCCCGCCGGATCGAGCGGCGGCTCCGCCTCCAGCGTGCGGCAATACTCGGCGCTGAGCAGCGGCGCGATGCCCTGCTCCATCGCCGCGCGATCTTCCTGCGCCGGCGCCGGCAGCAGATTGCGCAGCCAGCAGCCGCGCACCGCATACTGGCTGCGGAACAGATCCGTCGGCCAGATGTAGAAGTAAGCGGTGCGCTCATCCTGTTCGACAATCGCCGTCAGTGTATGTTGCTGATTGTGGACCTCAGCAATCAGAGGTTGGTAAGTCATAGCGCCTCGACAAAGCTTAGGGATCCATTTCCCCGAGATTAGAGCAGGATCCCCACTGCCGCCACGTGAGACAAGGGTAAAACTCTCAAAGTCGGCGCAATGCGCCTGCGCAAGGGTAAGCAAAAGTAAAGCGGAGAACGCGGCGCGGCGCGGAAAAGCGCAACGCCGTTAAAGAGTGAGCAGCCCGGATGGTGAAAGTCTATTCGCGTTTCTGAGGCGCAGCCGCGTGCTAAGGTCGATCTAACTTTTTTATCGGAGGCGCATGATGCAGCCCGTTACCGATTTTGCCTGGCGCGAGCTGGTGGTTCTCGCGCTTTTTCTCTGGCTTCTTTATCGCTACACCACGCTTACGCTGGCGACCACGCTGATAGCGGCCGGCCTGGCGATGCTTATCCTGCTGCCAGCCGATCTCGTCCCCGGCCTGCTGTCGCTGGCCGCCATCGGCGCCGGTCTGGGCCTGGTGGCGCACTGCCTGCAGCAGCGTCGGACGG
>DCDI01000154.1 GCA_002316345.1 Phyllobacteriaceae bacterium UBA1059
CACGCTGTTCCATGAGTTCGGCCATGCGCTGCATGGGCTGTTGACCGATGTGACCTGGCCTTCTGTTGCCGGAACGGCTGTCAGCCGCGACTTCGTGGAACTGCCGTCGCAGCTCTATGAGCACTGGCTGACCGTGCCTCAGGTCCTGGAAAAGCATGCGCGACATAGGCAAACCGGCGAGCCGATGCCGCAGGCGCTGATCGAGAAGATGGAAGCGGCGAAGACCTTCAATGCCGGTTTCGCGACAGTAGAGTTCACCTCGTCCGCGCTGATCGACATGGCTTATCACCAGTTGTCCAAGGCGCCGGAAGATCCGCTGGCTTTCGAGGCCGACACGCTGGAGGCGCTGGACATGCCGGAAGCGATCGCCATGCGCCACCGCACGCCGCACTTCCAGCATGTGTTTGCCGGCGACGGCTATTCGGCCGGTTACTACTCCTACATGTGGTCGGAAGTGCTGGATGCCGACGCCTTTGCGGCCTTCGAGGAAACGGGCGATCCGTTCGATCCGGAAACGGCTGCCAAGCTGCGCGAATTCATCTATTCTGCTGGCGGCACCCAGGAGCCCGAAACGCTCTACACCGCGTTTCGCGGACGTATGCCGTCCGCCGATGCGATGATGGCCAAGCGCGGCATCGCCTGAGCCATGGAACTCCCGGCTCGCCTGCGCAAGGCGGTGGATGCTGCCTTGGCGGGCGTTCCGCTGGCTGATCTGCAACGCGCTTCCGAGCGCCTGACGCAGCGCTATCGCGGCGAGGTGCTGGATGGGCAGCTGCATCTTGGTGACGAGGTGGCCGCGCTTGCTTATGTGACAGCGCGTCTGCCGGCGACCTATGCGGCAGTACGGGCGGCATTGGAGTACACGGCGGAGCTAGTGCCGGACTTTCAGCCTGCGATCTTGATGGATATCGGCTCGGGGCCAGGCACAGCCATGTGGGCTTCAGCTGATTGCTGGCCGAGCCTAAAGGAGGCGCTTCTGCTGGATGCCAGCCCTTCGATCCGGGCGCTCGGCTCTCGCTTCAGCGAAGCGAGCAGCGTGTCGGCGCAGTGGCGCGCTTTCGACATTGCGCGGGACGCTTTGCCGGAAACACACGCCGATCTCGTCACGCTGGCTTATGTGCTCGATGAACTCACACCTGCCGTTCAGCTCGCGCTGATCGATCAGGCCTGGGCGCGTACAACGGGCATGCTTGTGGTCGTGGAGCCGGGCACGCCGGCCGGGTGGAAGCGCATTGTGGCGGTTCGGGATCGTTTGATCGAAGCGGGCGCTGCGATCATCGCGCCCTGTCCGCATCATGCACCCTGTCCGCTGGTTGAACCGGACTGGTGCCATTTTTCGCGTCGGGTCGCGCGCTCAACCATGCACCGCATGACGAAGCGCGGTGCGGTGCCGTGGGAAGACGAGAAATACATCTATCTTGCAGCAAGCCGATCAGCGGCGGATCACCGGCAAGCCCGCATCCTGCTTCCGCCAAGGGAAAGTTCGGGCAAGGTCGGGCTGAAACTCTGTTGTGCGGATGGCGCGGCGCGAGAGCGCCTGATCACACGGCGCGAAGGCGAGACCTACAAGCGCGCGCGCCGGGCGGAATGGGGCGACGCGCTCTAGCCTTTAGTTCTCGATCGAAGCGGTGGACTGTGCAGACACGCCTTCGCGCTGCAGGCAGGATGCCGGGATGTTTGGCCAGGTCGCCGTTTCGCAGGAAGAATCCTTGGCCGTCGACGTCGTCACGCGCACGATGCGGATCGGCTCGCTTCCCGCACTCGGTGCGCTTGAAGGCGAAAGCGTCGGGGACGCTGCGCCGGCATAGGCGATGGAAGCGGCTGGAACAGCTGCGGCGGCAAGGATCGAGGCGCTAAGAAGAAGGTGTTTCATGGCCGGATGAACGAGCCATGCGCGGCCAAGTTCCCGCGCCCCCTTTCGCATCTGCGAAAAATCCTGTAAGAGCGCGGCAAATCCGAGCGCTTATCCGTTTTTCGGGCGCTTTACGCGCGCGCCAACTCCCGAGAGCCCCTGTATGAACCTTCGTAATATCGCGATCATCGCGCACGTCGACCATGGCAAAACCACGCTTGTCGATGAGCTCCTGAAGCAGTCCGGCTCTTTCCGCGAGAACCAGCGCGTTGCCGAGCGCATGATGGACTCCAACGACATCGAAAAAGAGCGCGGCATCACGATCCTTGCAAAGGCGACCTCGGTTGTCTGGAAGGACACGCGCATCAACATCGTCGATACGCCGGGCCACGCCGATTTCGGCGGTGAAGTCGAGCGTATCCTGTCGATGGTGGACGGCGCGATCGTGCTCGTCGACGCCGCTGAGGGCCCGATGCCGCAGACCAAGTTCGTGGTCGGCAAGGCGCTCAAGGTCGGCTTGAAGCCGATCGTCGCCATCAACAAGATCGACCGTCCGGATGGCCGTCACGAGGAAGTGGTGAACGAGGTGTTCGACCTGTTCGCCAATCTCGACGCCACCGACGAACAGCTCGACTTTCCGATCCTTTATGGTTCGGGCCGTAACGGCTGGATGGCCTTGAAGCCGGAAGGCCCGCAGGACCAGGGTCTCGCACCCTTGTTCGACCTGGTACTGAGCCACGTGCCGGCACCGACGGTCGGTGAAGGTCCGTTCCGCATGATCGGTACGATCCTGGAAGCGGATCCTTTCCTTGGCCGCATCATCACCGGCCGCATTCATTCGGGTTCCGTCAAGTCGAACCAGGCCGTCAAGGTTCTGGCTCAGGATGGAACCGTGCTGGAAAACGGCCGCATCTCTAAGATCCTCGCTTTCCGTGGCATCGAGCGTCAGCCTATCGAGGAAGCACAGGCCGGCGACATCATCGCGATTGCCGGTCTGCAGAAGGGAACCGTCGCTGATACGTTCTGCGATCCGTCGGTGAGCCAGCCGCTGGAAGCCCAGCCGATCGATCCGCCGACGGTGACCATGTCCTTTATCGTCAATGACAGCCCCTATGCTGGCACCGAAGGCGACAAGGTGACGAGCCGCGTGATTCGCGACCGGCTGTTGAAGGAAGCCGAGGGTAACGTCGCGCTTAAGATCGAAGAGTCGAGCGAGAAGGATTCCTTCTTCGTGTCCGGCCGCGGCGAGTTGCAGCTTGCCGTTCTGATCGAGAACATGCGCCGCGAAGGTTTCGAGCTCTCGATCTCTCGTCCGCGCGTCGTGATGCAGGACGGTGAAGACGGCGAGAAGCTGGAGCCGGTTGAAGAAGTCGTCATCGACGTCGATGAAGAATATTCGGGCACGGTCGTGCAGAAGATGTCGGAGCGCAAGGCCGAGATGGTCGAGCTGCGTCCGTCCGGTGGCAACCGCGTCCGCATGGTGTTCTACGCCCCGACCCGTGGTCTGATTGGCTATCAGTCGGAGCTTCTCACCGATACGCGCGGCACGGCGATCATGAACCGCTTGTTCCACGCTTATCAGCCCTTCAAGGGCGAGATCGCCGGACGCAACAACGGCGTTCTGATTTCCAACGACCAGGGCGAGTCCGTTGCCTTCGCGATGTGGAACCTGGAAGATCGCGGCCCGATGATCATCGATGCCGGCGTGAAGGTCTATCAGGGCATGCTGATCGGCATTCACTCCCGCGACAACGATCTCGAAGTGAACGTGCTGAAGGGCAAGAAGCTCACCAACATCCGCGCCGCCGGCAAGGATGAAGCCGTGAAGCTGACCCCGCCGATCCGTATGACGCTGGAGCGCGCTTTGTCCTGGATCCAGGACGACGAGCTGGTGGAAGTGACGCCGAAGTCGATCCGCCTGCGCAAGCTCTACCTCGACCCGAACGAGCGCAAGCGTTTCGAAAAGTCGTCAAAGACGGCCTGATTTCTGAAGCGACCCAAACCGGCTGACCCTAGGTTAGCCGGTTTTCTCTTGCGCTCTTGGCCGATCGGTCCCACATTCCCGTTGTGTTCAACAAATTGGAAGGAGGTGATCGAATGTCGAGTGATTTCGTTTCTCGTTGCGTGGTCTCGATGGATCGTCTCTGTGGGGAGCAGCCTTCCCGCTAGGATGTGATGCGCGGACGAGCGCTTGGTAGCGCCCGGGGAACAAGACCGCGCCACGGACGAATACACGGAAAGCCGCTTTGCTCACGCAAAGCGGCTTTTTTCGGTTGGGGGAAGTGGGCAAGGGCTTACGCTGCTTCGCGCTCGCGCATGTCGCTCTCGGCCAGGATACGGCGGGCTTCTTCCGGAGCCAACTCGTCAGCCCAGACCTTGAATGTGGTCAGGATATGGGGGCCGAAAGTGTGGATCAGCGGCACATCCGTGGCATCGCGACCGTAGGCGACGACGACGCGGCCTGCGCGCGGGCGGTTGTGGCGGGCATCGAAGGTGTACCAGCCGCCTTCCAGATAGACCTCCATCCAAGCGGAGAAATCCATCGGTGCCGGATCGCGGGGAATGCCGATGTCGCCGAGGAAGCCGTTCACATAACGCGCCGGGATGTTCATGCAGCGGCAAAGCGTGATCGCGAGATGCGCGAAATCGCGACACACGCCTACGCGTTCTTCATGGCCCTGGCCCGCCGTGCGGGTGGAGCGGGCATAAGAATAACCGAACGAGATGCGGTTATGCACGTAATCGCAGATGGCCTGAACACGCTGCCAACCCGGCTGTGTGTTGCCGAAGAGGTTCCAAGCCGTGTCCATCATCAGGTCGGTGTCGCAATAACGGCTGCCTAACATGAACACCAAAGCTTCATCGGGCAGTTCGGCGATCGGCACTTCACGCAGTTCCGGGTGGGCTTGCTCGAACTCACCGCTATCGGCAATCACCGCATCATACATGATGCTGGTATCGCCAGCCGGCGCCGTGAAGCGAAGGCACCGGTTGCCGAACTGATCGAGGTAAACGGTCGAGGGGATGTCCGGCGTCAGCTGCGGGCGCTGCTCGCGGACAAGATCGACGCGCCGCTCGGGACGAATTTCAAGCGCGGCGAGGATCGGCGTCGGAGCGGGGCACTGGACGCCTAGTTCGTAACCGATACGGATCATCATGATGCGCTCCAATTTCCGGACAATATGAAACAAAGCCGTTCAACCGGGCTTTGTTCCCCCGCGCCGTCTTGGACTTTCGGTGGGTATGCTCCGGCCAAACGGTGCGCTGTCAGAAGTCGACGGCGATGCCCTTCTTTTCCCAATCGCCATAGCGCACGGGATCATGGCCGCCCCGGCCACCCCGCTCCTTGGGCATGGCGGCTTCCGCCTGCTCATACTCGGCGCGCCGCGCCTGCGCTTCGGCCAGTGCGCGCTCG